>JBDTMH010000083.1:0-16533 GCA_039934375.1 Burkholderiaceae bacterium
CGCGTGTGGCGCAGGAGATGCCTGGTGTGCGGCTGTTCTTCATGCAGTCGTCGGGTGGCCTGGCCGACGCGCATGCGTTCCAGGGCAAGGACGCGATCCTCAGTGGCCCGGCCGGTGGAATCGTCGGCATGGCGCGTACGGCGGCATTGGGCGGGCATGCCAAGGTCATCGGCTTCGACATGGGCGGCACCTCGACCGACGTGTCGCATTTCGCCGGCGAGTTCGAACGCGAATTCGAGACCCAGGTCGCCGGTGTGAGGATGCGCGCGCCGATGATGAGCATCCACACCGTGGCCGCGGGTGGCGGCTCCATCCTGGCATTCGACGGAGCGCGCTTTCGGGTCGGACCGGACAGCGCCGGTGCCAATCCCGGGCCGGCGAGTTACCGGCGTGGCGGCCCGCTGGCGGTGACCGACGCCAACCTGATGCTGGGCAAGATCCAGCCGCGCTATTTCCCAAAGGTGTTTGGTCCGCATGCCAATGAAGCCCTGAGCCTGGAGGTGGTGCAGCAAATGTTTGCCGAACTCGCGCAGCGGACCGGTCTGAGCCCGCAGGACAGCGCAGAGGGATTCGTCAACATTGCCGTGCAGCAGATGGCCAACGCGATCAAGAAAATCTCGGTTGCACGGGGTTACGATGTGACGCGCTACACACTGCAGTGCTTTGGCGGGGCCGGGGGCCAGCACGCCTGCCTGGTGGCCGACGCGCTGGGCATGACGCGGGTATTCGTGCATCCGCTGGCCGGGGTGCTCAGCGCTTACGGCATGGGACTGGCGGACCAGACCGCCATTCGCGAACAGGCCATTGAGCTGCCGCTGGCTGCCGCTTCGATGCCGCAGATTCTGGCCGCGCTGGACGCGCTGGCCGTCACCGCGCGCTCGGAACTGGCGCAGCAGCAGCTCAGCCGCGGCCCGGTGCTGACCGTGCACCGGGTGCATGTGCGGTACAGCGGCAGCGATGCGGCGCTGATCGTGGCATGTCCGCAAGACAACGCGATGGAAGCGCCGGCCATGGTGGCACAGCTTGCCGCGGGGTTCGAGACGGCCTATCGCCAGCGCTTTGCGTTCCTGATGCAGGGCAAGGGCATGGTCGTCGAGGCGGTGTCGGTCGAGGCCGTGATTGCCGGCGATGCGCCGTACGAACCGACGCACGTCATGCACCCTGCGCGGGAAGTGCCACGGCGCGAAACGGTGCAGATGTATTCGGCGGGTGTGTCGCACGCGGCGGCACTGGTCGTGCGCGAAGACCTGCGCAGCGGTGATGTGATTCCGGGCCCGGCAATCATTGCCGAAGCCAATGCGACCACTATTGTGGAGCCCGGCTGGGAGGCGCGGCTGACCGAACGCGATCACCTGTTGCTAGAGCGTGTGCAAGCGCGCAGCCAGGCGTTCGCCGCCGGAACCACGGTGGATCCGGTGCTGCTCGAGGTGTTCAACAATCTGTTCATGAACATCGCCGAACAGATGGGCCTGCAACTGCAGAATACCGCTTATTCGGTCAACATCAAGGAGCGGCTGGACTTCAGCTGTGCCTTGTTCGATGCCGATGGCAACCTGATCGCCAATGCGCCGCACATGCCGGTGCACCTGGGATCGATGGGTGAGAGCATCAAGACCGTGATCCGCGAGAACTGCCGGAGCATGGCCGACGGCGATGTTTTCGTGCTCAACGATCCCTACCATGGCGGCACGCACCTGCCGGACATCACCGTCATCACGCCGGTTTATCTGGATGGTGTACCAACCTTTTATGTCGGCTCGCGGGGCCATCATGCCGATGTCGGTGGCACTTCGCCCGGTTCGATGCCGCCGTTTTCGACCCGCATCGAAGAAGAGGGCGTGCAGATCAACAACGTGAAGCTGGTCGACCGCGGCGTGCTGCAAGAGACCTCGATGATCGCGCTGCTGGAAAGCGGCGAATACCCCAGTCGCAATCCGCAGCAGAACATGGCGGATCTGAAGGCGCAGATTGCCGCCAACGAGAAGGGTGTGCAGGAACTGCGCAAGATGGTGGCGCAATTCGGCCTGGACGTGGTGCAGGCCTACATGGGCCACGTGCAGGACAACGCCGAGGAATCCGTGCGCCGCGTCATCACGCGGCTCAAGGATGGCGCGTTCACGCTGGCGCTGGACAATGGCGCGCAGATCCAGGTGGCCATCAGGGTCGACGCCCGCTCGCGCAGCGCGGTGGTCGACTTCACTGGAACGTCCGCACAGCAGACCAACAACTTCAACGCGCCAACGGCTGTTTGCATGGCCGCCGTGCTGTATGTTTTCCGTACCCTGGTTGACGACGATATCCCGCTCAATGCCGGTTGCCTCAAGCCTCTGCACGTCATCATCCCGCCGGGGTCGATGCTCAACCCGAATCCGCCGGCATCGGTGGTGGCGGGCAACGTCGAGACATCAACCTGCATCACCAATGCCTTGTTTGGAGCGCTCGGCGTCATGGCGGCGAGCCAGTGCACGATGAACAACTTCACCTTTGGCAACAAGCAGTATCAGTACTACGAAACCATTTCCGGTGGCTCGGGTGCGGGCGGTCGAATCGATGATATGGGCCAGCTGGTCGACGGTTTCAACGGCACCAGCGTGGTACAGACGCATATGACGAATTCGCGGCTGACCGACCCCGAGGTGCTGGAGTTCCGCTTCCCGGTACGTCTGGAGAGTTACCAGATTCGCGTGGGTTCCGGCGGCGCCGGTCACTGGCATGGTGGCGACGGTGGCGTGCGCCGGATCCGCTTTCTCGAACCGATGACGGCCAGCATCCTGTCCAATGGCCGCATCGTGGCGCCATTCGGCATGGCGGGTGGCTTGCCGGGGGCGCTGGGCATCAACCGCGTGCTGCGTACCGATGGTTCGGTGCAGGCGCTCGGGCACATCGGTCAGGTGCAGATGGCGAGCGGTGACATCTTCGAAATTCATACGCCGGGTGGGGGCGGGTTCGGCACGCCGGATTGACTGCCAGCATCGCACCGGCACACAATCCGCGCTGGAGGAAATCATGGACCCGCATCTGCTCGACCACTACCGCTGGATGGCGCGTTACAACGCCTGGTTCAACCAGCGTCTGTTTGATGCCAGCGAACAACTCGACGACGCTGCGCGCAAGCTCGATCGCGGCGCGTTCTTCGGGTCGATCCACCGTACGCTCAACCACCTGATCGTCGCCGACCAGATCTGGCTCAAGCGACTGCGCCAGTGCGGGGTGGAAAATGGCTTCGATTGCCAGGCCTTGTCGAGTGACGTACTGAATCTGCCGGCCGGCCACGCGTTGAATCAGCCAGTATTCGATGACTGGAAGGACCTGCGTGCCAAACGCAGCCAAATTGACGCTGCAATCAGCCTCTGGCTGGCGGAAATGCCGGACGCGTTTCCCGGCTTCACGATGCGCTACAGCAATACCTCCGGTGTACAGCGCCAGCATCCGGCGTGGCAGGCCATGTCACACTTCTTCAACCACCAGACGCACCACCGTGGCCAGGCGACCACCTTGCTGAAACAGGCGGGCGTGGACCCGGGAGTCACCGATCTGTTGGCGCTGGTCAACACAGGCTGATCGGTCCGGGCGCGCGCGATCAGGTCACTTCAATTTGGTCGCCGGCACTGCGGTGGTCTTGGCAGTTTGCGAGGGTGTTTTGCCGGGTGCCGTGTCGAAGGTCGCACCGTTGACGGTCAAGCCCTCCGATGAAAAACGCCGGGCGTTTGTGCTGCCGATGCCTTTGACGCGCGCAATCAGGTCGCTCCAATCCTTGAACGCGCCATTCTTGCGTTCGTCGAGGATACGCGACGACACCGATGGACCGATGCCCTTGATGCCGTCAAGATCAGCGACGCTTGCCTGGTTGACGTCGAGGGTGGCGTATGCCGAACTGGCCGCCATGATGGCGGCGCTGGCGAGAATGGTTTTCCACATGGTTGACTCCGCTGGTTCGTGTTTGCTGGGCCGGGGTGGCGGCGCGCCTCACGTCGGCCGCCGCAAATGACACGATAGCGTTGACGAACAGGCGCAAGCATGCCCGGCATCCTCAAACGTCGGTAGGAAGCGTGGGCTCGCCCACGGGCGGGACGGTTTTGCGCAGGCCGGCTTCAGCGTTTGAAGGCCAGCATCAGCACGCCGCCGGCCACCATGGCGATGCCGGACCATTCGCGCAGCGTGGGCCGCTCGCCAAGGAAGGCGAATGCGAACACGGCCACCAGTACCAGGCTGAACTTGTCGACCGGCGCCACCTTGGATGCATCGCCGATCTGCAGTGCGCGGAAGTAGCAGACCCACGAAGCGCCGGTGGCCAGCGCGGACAGGCTGAGGAAAACCCAGGTTTGTCGTGGTAGCTCAAAGGGGTTGCTCCACTTGCCGGTCAAGCCGACAAAGGTGGACAACACCAGGATGATGATGGCGGTGCGCACCAGTGTTGCCAGGTCGGAGTCGACACCCTGGATGCCGATCTTGGCAAAAATCGCCGTCAACGCGGCGAATACCGCCGACAGGCTGGCCCAGAAAAACCAGGTGGGAGTTGTGCTCATGGATGCGCGTCGTGAGGGACTTGATCGGCATTGTGCGCCATCGGGAACATGACCCGCACGGTGAGGCCACTATGCGCTGGCGGATCGGTATAGGCCAGTTCGACATGTGCATGGAGCCGGCCGACGATCGCCTTCACGATGGACAGCCCCAGGCCGGCCCCGCTGTCCTGGTCGGGCGTCACACGGTAGAAGGCGTCGAAGACCCGCGCCCGTTCGCCTTCGGCAATGCCGGGGCCGGTGTCGCTGACACACAGTACCGTGGTCTGCCCGGCCTGGCGCACCGACAGGTCGATGCGTCCATGGGCGGGTGTATGGCGGATGGCGTTGTCGACCAGATTCTTGACCAGAATGGTCAGGTCGACTTCGCTCGCCTGCACCTGAGCGTCTGCATCGCCTTCGACCCCCAGGTCGATATGGCGGGCTTCGGCCAGCGGATACAGGTCCTCCAGCACACCCCGCAGCACTTTCTGCAGCGAGATGGGTCGCACCGGCGTCCCGTCGGTCTGCTGCACGCGTGCCAGCATCAGCATCTGCATGACCAGGTTCTGGCTGCGCCGGATGCCGCTGCGCAGGCTGGCGAGCCGCGCGCGTGCCTCTTGCGACATTTCAGCGCCATCCAGGCGCTCGGCCTGCAGCGAAAGTGCGGTCAGCGGGGAGCGCAACTCATGGGCGGCGTCGGCGACGAAGCGACGCTGCTGTGCCATGGTCAGGGCGACCCGCGCCAACTGGTGGTTGATGGCGATGACGAACGGCTGGATCTCGGCAGGAACCTGCGCAACGGAAATCGCTTGCGTGTCGTCCTCGGCGCGCCGGTCCAGTTCGCTGGCCAAGACTTTAAGCGGGCGGAACATCCGGCGTACCAGCACCCGCACCAGCAATAGCAGTAACGGGATCAGCAGCAGCAATGGCAACAGCGAACGCAGGGCCCCGGCCCGGGCCACTTCGTTGCGCACGGCCGCGCGCTGCGCAATCGCGACGCGCACGCCAGAACCCAGCGTCTTGACGTAGATCCGCCACGCCAGCTTTCCAGGGCGAACCGTTTGTATGCCATCGGGTATCTGTGCTGACAGACCGGTCAGCTGGCCGCGGTTGACTGTGCCGTGGGTGCGCAGTGGCAATTGCAGCACGACAATCCGCGATTCGAAATCATCGTCGTTGGGGTCGCCTTCGGAACCGAAGTCGATCGACGGCTTGTTCTGCCGGTCGATCAACCCGGCCAACTGGCGCAATTGCTCGTCCTGCAGTTCGATCGCCTCCGAGAATGCCGCCTGGAACGAAAACACCGCGGCTGCAATCGCGGAGGCAAAGATCAGCAGGCCCAGCCATAGCGACAGGCGACCCTGCAGTGAGGGGCCTAGTCGCCCTTGTTGACCATCCATCCCACCCCCCTGACGTTCTTGATCGCGCCATTTCCGAGTTTCTTGCGCAGCGCATGGATCAGGAATTCGACCGCATTGCTTTCGACTTCGTCGCCCCAGCCGTACAGGCGGTCCTCGAGTTCGGCGCGGGACAGGATCGCGCCGGGCCGCACCAACAGCGCCTGCAGTAGCGAAAACTCCCGCGCCGAAAGTCGGAACCTTGCGTCGGCGGTGCGCACCTCGCGCGAGGCAGGGTCCAGCGCCATCGATCCGTTGCTGAGCAATGGGGTCGCCTGACCGCCTTTGCGGCGCACGACGGCGCGCATGCGCGCCAGCAGTTCCGCCATCTCGAACGGTTTGAGCACATAGTCGTCGGCGCCCGCGTCCAGGCCGGCAATCCGGTCCTGCAACGCGTCGCGCGCAGTGACGACCAGCACGGGGACCGGGTTGGACTTGCTGCGGATGCTGCGCAGAACTTCAAGGCCGTCCTTTTTCGGCAGACCGAGGTCGAGCAGCACCACGTCATAAGTCTGTGTTGCGACCGCCGCCAGCGCTGCCGCACCGTCGCACACCCAGTCGACGGCATAACTGGCGTCTTTCAGCGCATGATGAGCCGCCTCGCCAATCATTTTGTCGTCTTCGACCAGCAGCACACGCATCAGATCAGTCTCCTCGGATTGTGGCGTCGGCACACGGATGCCGAAATCGGAATCGAATCGGCGCGGGAACAGGTTCAGGACTGGATGCACCAGGCTTTTCGAGCCTGAACTGCAGATAGCTTACCAAGAACAGGTGGGTGGCCAGGCGCGGCTGGACATTGACGTTCGGGTCGTTGGTCGCATATTCCTTGGTTGCGACGAGGCGCCACTGCGCTAAGTCTGCGCTAATGCAAGGAACGGATAGTCGCCGGATCTGCTGAAAGGAATCCTGCCATGCTGCCATTCGATACTTCGCTGTTTCTTTGGCTCAATGCGTCTGCATCGGCGCCCGAATGGGTGCTGAAACTGGCACTGTTCTCAACCGAGCAATTGCCTGCCCTGCTGGTGGCAGGCACCGTGGGAGCTTTCATCGTCGGCGATCGCACCACTCGACAGGGGGTCGTAAGGGTACTGCTGGCGATGGCCTGCGCCTGGCTGCTGGCGCGTCTGGGGCAGCATCTGTGGCCGATGCCGCGTCCATTTACCCTCGGACTTGGCACACAATGGTTGCCACATGGCGGTTCGGCCGGCTTTCCGAGCACCCATGCCAGTGTGGCGTTTGCGTTCGCGCTGGCAGTGGCGGCCGTGGCCAGACGCTGGTATTTTGCGTTGGCGGCACTGTTGGCGGCCGCGCTGGTGGCTTGGAGCCGGATCTGCCTGGGCCTGCATTTTCCGAGTGACGTATTGGCCGGGGCTGGTGTCGGCCTGGCCAGCGCGTGGCTCAGCGGCTGGATGCCCCGGCGCAGCGTCGCAGTACGCCCGGTGATGTAAGCGTGTGGGCCCACAACATGAAATCGCCAATGCCACATTCTTCGCGCAGTCCGCGTCCACGAATCAGTTGCGTGGTCCCGGCCTATAACGAGGCGCGCAATCTCGGTCCTTTGCTGATGGGGTTGTCCGAGCGGCTGTCTGCCATTTGTGATGAGTGGGAGGTGATCGTCGTTGACGATGGCAGCCGTGACGCCACGCCGGCGGCCATGTTGCCCTGGCTGATCCGCCCGGGCGTGCGTTATGTCCGCCTGTCGCGCAATTTCGGCAAGGAAGCGGCGCTGACCGCCGGCATCGATCGTGCGGTGGGAGACGTGGTCATACTGATGGATGCCGATCTGCAGCATCCGGTTTCGTTGATACCGCAGATGATCGAGGCCTGGCAGGAAGGTGCGGACATGGTCTGTGCCGCGCGCGAGTCACGTGTGGATGAGAGCCGGGCCAAGCGATGGGGCGCGGCATTGTTCTATGCCATAGTGAACCGCGACCCGGCGGTCCAGATACCGGTCGATGCCGGCGATTTCCGGCTGATGGACCGCAAGGTTGTCGATGCCCTGAAGTCGCTTCCCGAGCGCAACCGGTTCATGAAGGGGCTCTACGCCTGGGTCGGATTCGAAACCACGGTCGTTCCCTACACGCCACTGACAAGGCACAGTGGTGCCAGCAGCTATTCCCTGCGCAAGCTGGCCCGGCTGGCATTGACCGGCATCACCGCATTCACCAACGCGCCGCTGCGCTGGTGGAGTGCTGTGGGGGTCGCGGTGGCGGCCTGCGCGGTAGGCTACGGTATCTGGATCGTGGTCGACCACCTGATTTTTGGCGCCGACGTCCCTGGCTGGGCCACTGTGGTGGCCGGCATGATGTTTCTCAGTGGCGTGCAGCTACTGTCTATCGGCATCCTGGGCGAGTACATTGGCCGCATCTTTGACGAGGTCAAGCAGCGGCCGGTTTATCTGGTCGCTCACGAAAGCGGGCGTGCGGCGCTCGCGTCAGCGCCATCGATCAGCCATGAACAACCAACAACATCCCCAAGCACCCCGCACGCTGAATCTGTGTACGGATGACTTCGGCCTGTCGCCGGGCATTGCGCAGGGTATTGCGCAACTGGCGCAGGCCGGTCGCATCTCGGCGGTGTCGTGCATCACCAACGTTTCCGGTTGGTCGCGCGACGCCTTGCTCTTGCCTGCATTCCCGCGCACGGTGGGCATGGGTCTTCATCTGAACCTGACCGAGGGCGTGCCATTGAGCACGCAGCTTGCACGGGTCTGGCCGCGCCTGCCATCGCTGCCGCGCCTGCTGGTGCAAACCCATCTGCGCCTGGCGCCGCGGCAGGCGCTGCAACGGGAGATCGCGGCGCAATGGCACGCGTTTGTTGCTGCAACCGGTCGCGCACCGGATTTCGTCGATGGCCATCAGCATGTACACCATCTCCCTGTGGTGCGCGACGCGCTGATGGCCGTGCTGGACACCTTGCCAGTGCGTCCTGCGGTTCGCAGCACGGCACGGGTGCTGGGCCGGGCTCATGCGTTCAAGCGCTGGCTGATCGCGGCTACGGGTGGGCGGGCCCTGGGCCGCCAACTCGTACGCCGCGCACTGCCGCATAACGGAGCCTTGTTGGGGGTCTACGATTTTCACAACACCGACTACCGCGCATTGATGCAATCCTGGTTGGGCGATCTCCCACCGCAGGGTGGACTGGTGTTCTGCCACCCCGGCGCGTTGTCGGGACTCGATGCGCATGACGCCATCGCCGCGGCCCGTGGGCGGGAGTTGGCTTACCTGTCCAGCGATGCCTTTGTGCAGGACCTCGCCAATGCCCATGTGGTGCTGGAAAACAGCTGGTGGCGCACCGCGGCACCTGTGTCGGCGGCGGATGTCAGCGAAATGTCCAGAACCGGTTGAGCGTGAAGGTGACTCCCATCACCAGCACGGTGGCCAGCAACTGTGCCAGCAGGTAGTACAGGTGCATATGCACGGCCAGCGCGACGATCCCCATGCCCAGCAAGGCACCGCCCAACGCGAGTATCTGGAAACGTAGCCAGGATGCCGGCAGGCTTCCGTGGTGCGCAAACGTGAACCAGCGGTTGCCAAGGTAGGCGACCTGTGCGCCCATGGCGGCGCCGTAGCCGGAGGCAATCCAGGCTTTCCAGTGCGCCAACTCGACACAGGCGATCAGCAGCAGATAGTGCACCAGCGTGGCGGCGGCCCCAACTGTTGCATAACGCATCAACTGGCGCATGGCCGTGCCGGTTCAGGAACAGCTGCGTGCGCTGGCATGCCACAGTTCGGACGTTGCATCGTGGTAGATGCGGGTGACGCCAGTCAGTGCGGCCACCTTGGGTGCCTTGGCGCTGGTGACCGCAAACCACACTGCGTGTCCTTCACAGGCCAGCCGATCGAGTTGTGCGATGGGGCGCAACGCGGCTGCACCACGCTCGGGATCAAAGCGGGCGGCATCGATGAGTTCATTGCGCCAGTTGTCCTGCATCGACAGTGCCGGGTTGTCCCAGTCGCTGGCAAATATGACCGGCTTTTGCAGTTCAGCATAAAACGGCAGGTCGTACAGATAGTCATCCACCATCACTACGGTGTCACCCGGTGCCATGGCCTGCGCCAGGGCCAGGGCCGCGCCACGGTTGGACTTCGGCGCCTGCCATGCGATGGCGACCACGATGGCCAGACATGCCACTGCCGCCAGCGCGGCGATGCCCTTGAAGCGCGCGCGGGGTGCGTGTTCCAGTGCCATGGCGATGAAGATCGAAACCGGAGCCAGCGCCGGCAGCACGTAGCCGACCAGCTTCGAACTCGGCAACGAGAAAAAGCCCACGATGGCGACAATCCACCACGCATACAAACCCGCCATCGGCGCACGTGCCCGCCAGGCGCGCACCGCGGCAACGGGAATCCAGGCCGCCCAAGGCAATATCAGCGCTGGGATCACCGGCAGGAAAAACCAGAACGGCTGCACGTTGTTGAACGAGGATTGCGCGAATCTGCGGAAATGCTGCTCGACGATGAAGTAGTCGAAAAATCCCGGGAAACGCAGCTGCACCGCAACGAACCAGGGTGCGGCAATCAGCAGGAATACCAGCCAGCCCAGCGGATGCAACAGTCCCACGACTTGCCGCCAGCGGCCCTGGGCCAGCAACCAGGGGCCGAGCACCAGGGCCGGCAGAACGAATCCGATCAGGCCTTTGGCCAGGGTTGCGAGCGCACAGGCGCCAGCACCGACTGCCAGCCAGCGCAGGTCGACCGTCGACCGACTTTCGACCGCGCGCAGCAAGGCCACGACGGCCGCGCTGATCAGGCCTGCCACCAGCATGTCATGGTTGGCGTACTGACTCGCAACGAAGAAGAACGGGCTGGTAGCGAGCACCACCAGCGACAGCAGCGCCAGCCGCGGGCTGTGCCGGCGACGCACCGCCAGGTACATGCTGGCGCCCATCAGCCAACCTCCCAGCATGGAGCCGAAGCGGGCGCTGAACGCGCCGACGCCAAACAGATGCATCGCCCCCATGTCGACCCAGTAAAACAGCGGGGGTTTGTGAAAGAACGGCAAGCCGTTGAGCGTTGGCAACCACCCGTCGCCGTGCAGCATTTCCAGTGCGACCGATGCGTAGCGCCCTTCGTCCGGAAGCAGCAACGGGCGCAGGCCTAACGTGGCGATCAGCCACAGTGCCAGCACGGTCAGCAGCAGCACGCTGGAATCGGTGAGTCGACTTGTGCCGGCGCGCGCCCCGCGCGGGCTGTTGGCGTGCGTGACGACGGTATCCATATGCAGTTCTGGGTTCAGCCCCATTCGCTACCGGCGTCGCCGCCTGAGCCGGCATCGTCCCACGAACCTGCGTCCGTGATGCCGAAGTTGTCGCCCCCCATGTCGTTGCCTGGGGCCGCCGTGTCCCATTGCGGTTCGACGCTGCGCAGCGGCACGGACGAACCGTTGGCGTCCATCATACGGTGCATCAAGGCCTGTCCGGCGACCATGCCGGCGCCGGCGGCTACGCCTGCCGCCAGCCCACCCAGCATGCCACTGCCCAGGCCAGCGCCGGGTGCTGCCGGCGCTCCCGGCGTCGCCATGCCATATGGCTGACTGCCAAACGAGGCTGGCGCACCGTTCCCACTGGGTCCATAGGATCCGACGGCCATGCCGTCTCCATTCCAAGTTGCAGCGCTCGGCCGATTGCGGTTGCGAAAGAAGAAGTAGCCGACTGCCATGATGCCGCCCAAGGCCAGCATCGGCAGCCAGATGCCGGGGCCGCGTGTCGCTGCCGTCGCCGTCATCGTGGCCAGTCCTGCGCTGCGGGGTGTTGCGTTGACCTGATTTTGCAACGCGGCCACTGCTGACGCCTTCGCAAACGGCAAGCCGGGTGCCAGCCGTTGGGCGCTTTGCAGTTCGCTGCGCGCGGCGGCCAACTGGCCTTGCCGTGCCAGCAGTTCAGCATCGACAAAGTGTGCCTTCGCACTGTCCGGGTGGTCCTGCAGGACCTGGCGGATCATCGACTGCGCCTGCGTCAGGTTGCCAGCCTCGGCCGCCTGGTAGATTTGGGCCATTGATGGTTCGGCCGCCGAGACCGCAATGCTGGCCACCAGGCAGGTCAGGGCGAGCAGCCGTTTGAAGAGCAATTTGCGTTCAGTCACAGGGAATCCTTATACGACCGGTCTTGTCGCGCCGCCAGTGTGTTGCGGCCAACTTAGCGCAGCCTTAGCGTCGACCCGCTCCGGGGCTCGGCGAACGGGCGGCGCGACGCGCTCGATCCGCGCCATCGCTGAGGCCTGTTGCCCCCGGGCGCCATGCCGATAATACGAAACATTCAGGAGCCATCATGCAATTTGACTGGAAGAACCCCTATCCCACGATCCGCAGCCCGTTGATGGCGCGCAACGTGGTGTCCACGTCGCACCCGCTGGCCTCGCAGGCCGGCTTGCGCATGTTGCTCAAGGGTGGCAATGCCATCGACGCCGCGATCGCGGCCGCTGCTGCGCTCACGATCGTCGAACCCATCTCCAACGGACTGGGCAGTGACAACTTCGCGATCCTGTGGGACGGAAAAGGCCTGCACGGGCTCAATGCGTCCGGCGTTGCGCCGGCCGCATGGAGCCCGGAATATTTCCGCAAGCGCCATGGCGGCAAGATGCCCGAGCGTGGATGGGATACCGTCACGACGCCCGGCGCAGTGGCGGGCTGGGTGGCCTTGTCGAGCCGATTCGGGAAGTTGACATTTGCCGATCTGATGGAACCGGCGATCGAGCTGGCCGAGCGTGGTCATGGCGTGGGTGTCATCGTTGCCGACAAGTGGGCGCGTCAGGTGCCGGTGCTGCAGGATCAGCCGGGCTATGCTGCGGCGTTCATGCCGCATGGCCGTGCGCCTGCGCCTGGCGAGCGTTTCGTGTTCCGCGAAGCTGGACAGACATTGCGCAAGATCGCCGAGTCCAAGGGCGATGCGTTCTACCGTGGTGAGGTGGCCGAGAAGCTGGTCGCACATGCCGCAGCCCATGGCGGCAGCCTGACCATGGCGGATCTGGACGGGTATCGGCCCGAGTGGGTGACCCCTATCCAGAAGGATTTTGCCGGCCACACCGTGCACGAGATCCCACCCAATGGCCAGGGCATTGCGGCACTGATGGCGCTGGGCATGTTGGACAAGCTCGACCTGGGCCGCTTTGCAGTCGACAGTGTCGAGTCGCAACATTTGCAGATCGAGGCCATCAAGCTGGCGTTTGCCGACACTTACCGCTGGGTCGCCGACGCGCGCTTCATGACCGAGGTCACGCCGGCCGACCTGCTGAGCGACGCCTATCTGGGCGAACGCGCCCGCATGATCGATCAGGGCAAGGCGCAGACCTTTTCGCACGGGCAACCGCCCAAGGGTGGCACGATCTACCTGGCGGCGGCCGACGAGAGCGGCATGATGATCAGCCTGATCCAGTCCAATTACATGGGATTCGGCAGTGGCATCGTCGTGCCGGGCACCGGGGTGAGTCTGCAGAACCGCGGAGTTGGCTTCACGCTGCAGGACGGTCACGCGAACCAGGTCGCAGGTGGCAAGCGGCCGTTCCACACCATCATTCCTGGTTTTCTGACCAAAGACGGCCGGCCGCAGATGGGCTTTGGTGTCATGGGAGGCAACATGCAGCCGCAAGGCCATCTGCAGACCCTCGTGCGCATGCTGGTCTACAAGCAACAACCGCAAGCCGCCTGCGATGCGCCACGCTGGAAGTTCGGTAGTGGTCAAAGCGTCGACTTCGAATCCACCATGTCGGCGGGCCTGATCGAGGGACTCAAGAAGCTGGGCCATCGCTTCGAACTGCTGCCGGACAATTACATGGATTTCGGCAGCGGCCAGTTCATCTGGCGCTTGAGCGACGACATGCAGGATGGCTACGTCGCAGCCAGCGATTCGCGCCGCGACGGTCAGGCCGCAGGGTACTGATCCGCGCATGCCCGGATCGCTTCGGCCGCAGTTCGGCGCAGCTCAGAGTTCCTCGACGCGCCGGGCCGGGTAGCTATCCCAGGCTTGACAGCCTGGGCATTGCCAGAAATGCTGCTTGGCCTCGAAGCCACAGGCCGCGCAGCGGTAACGCGTCAGCGGCTTGGTCGCGTTGTCGAGCGCCCGTTGCACCGGCGGATGGGACGTGTCGCCCAGCTCGGGCTGGCTGGCGAACCAGCGTGACGCCGCAACCAGCGATGGCTCCTGTTCCATGTGCCGCAGATACCACTGACGGGTGTTCTCGGCAGGTGCACCCAGGTGTGTCTCGAGCGTGACGATGGCCTCCAGGCAATCGATGCCCGGCGCCTCGGCATAGTAAGTCTTCAGCCGCTCCAGCACAGATTCGGCCTGCCCGCTGCTGATGGCCAGCTGCGCCATGTGGCCGGTCACCAGCGGCAGCGCGGCTGGTGCGTGGGTATGCAACTCCTCAAGCACCGTCAGCGCCTGCCTGGATTCGCCGCGTTGCCCGAGCAGCTTTGCCAGGTCGATCCGGGGCCGGGCTGCCGACGGCGCGTTGCGGATCGCCTGTTCCAGCAGTTTCTGCGCCGCATCCACCTCGTGGGCCGCCAGGTGTGAAGCAGATTGTTCGCACAGATAATGCGCCAGCCGGCCGGCAAAGCTGCCGTGCTCGGCACTTTCCAGCCGCTTGGCCACATCGGCTGCGTGGACCCAGTCGCGCGAGCGCTCGTAGTTGGCCAGCAGCGCCAGTCGGGCTTCCGACTCGAACGGTGTGCCCTCGAGCGTGAGCAAGGCCTCTTCGGCTCGGTCGAGCAGACCGGCCCGCAGATAGTCCAATGCCAGTGCATGCTGGGCGCGGTGCCGATCGGTGCTGCTGAGGTCGCCACGCGACAGCAGATGCTGGTGCACGCGCACCGCACGCTCGTATTCGCCGCGGCGCCGGAACAGGTTGCCGAGCGCGAAATGGAGTTCGGAGGTATCGGGATCGTTCTGCACCGCTTCGATGAAGGCGTCGATGGCCTGGTCTTGCTGCTCGTTGAGCAGGAAGTTGAGTCCGCGAAAGTAGGCCTTGGGCGCGCGCCGGTTCTCCAGGCGCATCTGGCGCAAGTCGAAGCGCGAAGCGGCCCAACCCAGAATGAAGGCGAGTGGCAGACTCAGCAGCAACCAGCTGATGTCAAAGTCCATGCGGGGGGGCCGGTGGGGAGCTCAAGTCGGGCGCGCTCGATGCCGGCCCTTTGCCTGGCGCTGGTGGAGCGATGTCCCTGTGGCGCCAGCGCCAGGGCGCCATGCCGATCACGCCGACGAACAGACCAGCGGCAAACGCGGCGAGCACGATCAGCGCCATGGGGCTGCGCCATTGATGACCGAAGAAGAGATGCAGGCTCGCGTCATGCTGGTTGTTCAGCGCGAATGCGAACAGGGTGAAGAAGATGCACGCCTTGAGAACCCACTTCAGCAGTCGGACAGTATTTTTCATGCGTTCCGATTCTAGGGCGGGGTACCCTGGTCGACAGGTCGCTGCCGGTCGGGCAGGGTGCGAATCAGCCGAGCCGGCGTTCGCCGTCGGTGCTTGCCTTGTCGTCCTGGTTGCGATTGTCGACCGATTCGCGCAATGCCTTGCCCGGCTTGAAATGGGGCACCCGCTTCTCGGGGATGGCCACACTTTCGCCACTGCGCGGATTGCGTCCCATCCGGGGCGGTCGACGGTTGATCGAAAAGCTGCCAAATCCACGGATCTCGATCCTGTGACCGGCAACCAAGGCGTCATTCATGGCGTCCAGGATCGCCTTGACGGCAAATTCGGCGTCGCGATGGGTGAGCTGGCCAAACCGGCTGGCCAATTCTTCAACTAGGTCCGAACGGGTCATGGAGCAGAGTAGAGAGTCCGGGAACCGGCAAGCGCCGATGGCGCCTGCCGGTATTGCGGGCATCGGTGCAAGGACCGACGATCAGTTGTTGTCCAGCTTGGCGCGCAACAGGGCACCCAGGCTGGTCGTGCCGGCGTTCTCGCGTTGCGAGCTCTGGCTCAGGCTGGACATGGCTTCTTGCTGGTCTACGGCATCCTTGGCCTTGATCGACAGCTGGATGTTGCGGGTCTTGCGATCCACGTTCACCACGACGGCTGTGACCTCGTCACCTTCCTTGAGCACATTGCGGGCGTCTTCGACGCGGTCGCGGCTGATTTCGGAGGCGCGCAGGTAGGCAATGATGTCGTTGCCCAGGTCGATCTCGGCACCCTTGGGATCCACGGTCTTGACCTTGCCAGTGACGATCTGGCCCTTGTCATTCACCGACACGAAGGTGGTGAAAGGATCGGAGTCGAGTTGCTTGATGCCCAGCGAGATGCGCTCGCGGTCCACGTCGACGGCCAGCACCAGGGCTTCGACTTCCTGGCCCTTCTTGTAGTTGCGCACGGCCGCTTCGCCCGGCTCGTTCCAACTCAGGTCGGACAGGTGCACCAGGCCGTCGATGCCGGCAGCCAGCCCGACAAACACTCCGAAGTCGGTGATCGACTTGATCGGGCCTTTGACGCGGTCACCGCGCTTGGTGTTCTGCGCGAATTCCTGCCACGGATTGGCCTTGCACTGCTTCATGCCCAGGCTGATGCGGCGCTTGTCTTCGTCGATCTCCAGGACCATGACTTCGACTTCTTCACCCAATGTGACGATCTTGCTCGGCGCGACGTTCTTGTTGGTCCAGTCCATTTCGGAGACGTGCACCAGGCCTTCGATGCCCG
>JBDTMH010000084.1:0-16482 GCA_039934375.1 Burkholderiaceae bacterium
GCGGATCGCTGGTGCGACCCGACGGGCGCAACTGCCAGGTCGTTGCGGGTGTCGTGTCCTGCCCGTGAGGCATTTCACGGTCCGACGGCTTCTGATCCCCGTTCGCATCGGTAACATCCCGCAACCCGGGTCGTCGACGCCAGCTGTCTCAGGTCGCTGCCGGCAGCCGTACACGAACCAGCAAACCCCCGCACGCGGGGCTGTCCATTGTCAGCGAACCGGCATACAAGCGGACCAGGTCCCCCACGATGGCCAGCCCCAGACCGGAGCCCGGCACGGATTCGTCGATGCGCACACCGCGTGCCAGTACCGCATCGCGCTGTTCCGGTGCGATACCAGGTCCATCGTCCTGCACCGTGATCTGCAGCACCACACCGTCGCCGATCGTCACGACGTCGGCCTGCACCTGAACCGCGTGGCGTGCCCACTTGCAGGCGTTGTCCAGCAGGTTGCCGAGCATCTCCTGCAAATCCTGCTCCTCGCCGGCAAAGGCGATGTCGGCGCCCACGGGATCGCAATGCAGTTGCAGGGCGCGCCCCGCATGGACCTTGTCCATCACGCGCAGCAGGCCGCGCAACACCGGCTCCACGGCGACCCGCTGCCCGACTACGGCCAGGGCACCGGCGGCCCGGGCCCGGGCCAGATGCCAGTCGACCTGGCGGCGCGCTAGCGCCACCTGCTCAATCACCAGGCGCGAGAGGGCCGTGTCCGCCGTGGCGCCCTGGTCCGCTGGCGGGTGACGTTTTTGCACTGCCTCGGCGGCCTGTGCCAGCACCGCCAGCGGCGTCTTGACCGCATGCGCCAGGTTCCCGTTCTGTTGCCGGGCCCGCTCGATCACCAGCGTGTTGCGCGCCAGCACGGCATTGAAACCGTCGACGAGCGGTTGCACCTCTTGCGGCACCGGCCCGCGAATCTGCTTCTCCCGGCCTTCCCGCAAATCCGCCATGGCCCGCTGCAATACACGCAGCGGCGCCAACCCGAGCGCCACCTGCGCCCAGCCCGCCAGCAGCAGCAGCACCAGCAGCACACCGAGTGCAAGCGCCAGCATGCCCCTGATCCGGGCCACGGCAGCGTCGACCGCCTGCGTATCACCGGCCACCAGCAAGCGCCAGCGCTTGTCCGGCATTGCCTCAGGGCGGACCACGCGCTCGAGCACCAGCAAGGAGGCGCCACGCGGGCCCACGCCGGGATGCACATGCAGAGCACCACCGGACAACAAGTCGGGCGCATGGGTCAGGCTGACGTCCCACAATGATCGCGAGCGCAGCAGCATCGACTGGTCGGCGCCATTGATCTGCCAATACAGGCCTGAATACGGTCTTTGCCAGCGTGGGTCGGACAGGGACGCGTCGTCCACCTGTGGTTGACCTTGCGCGTCGAAACTCACCCGCGCCATCAGCTGGTCGAGTTGCTGCTCCAGCCCTTGCTGGAACTGGCGCAGCATGGCATCGCGAAACATGCCGCTGAGGACCACCCCGGCCATCAGCAGTGCCACTGCCACGCCCAGCACGGTCAGTGCCAGCAGGCGCAGGCGCAGCGAGGTGGCCCAGCGCCCGACCATCACGCCGATGCCACCAGCCGATACCCGAGCCCGCGCACAGTCTCGATCAGACCGGCCGGCAATTTCTTGCGCAGGCGCGCCACGAACACCTCGATGGTGTTCGAGTCCCGATCGAAATCCTGCGCGTAGATGTGCTCCGTCAGCTCGCTGCGCGCGACCACGGTGTTCGGCCGATGCATCAGATAGGCCAGCACCTTGTACTCATGGCTGGTCAGTACCAGCGGATGTCCCTGCAGCGTGACGCGGCCGCTGCGGGTATCCAGCGCTACCGCACCACACTGCAGGACCGGCGAGGCAAGGCCCTGGGCGCGGCGGATCAAGGCACGCACGCGGGCCAACAGTTCTTCAGTGTGAAAGGGCTTGGTCAGGTAGTCGTCTGCCCCGGCATCGATGCCGGCCACCTTTTCGTGCCACTGGTCGCGCGCTGTCAATATCAGCACCGGCGCACTGACGCCTTCCGCCCGCCAGCGCCGCAGCACGCTCAAGCCATCGAGCACCGGCAGCCCGAGGTCCAGCACCACGGCGTCGTAGGGCTGCACGCTGCCCATTTGCCATGCATCGCGGCCATTGCCGGCCCGATCGACTGCATAACCGGCATCGGTCAGGCTCTGGTGCAACTGCGCCGCCAGATGGGGCTCGTCCTCGACGACCAGGATTCGCATCAGGACTTGCCCCTCAATTGCCGCACAACCGTGCCATCACGGGCATCCACCTTGAGCTTGACCAGCAGTCCATCGCTCTGCAACAACTTCAGCTCGTAGATCCAGACGCCATGGTCGCGCTCGAGATCGACCTCCAGCACTTGACCGGGATGGGTGCGCGCGACCCGCGCCAGGATCTCGGTGAGCGGCAACACCTCGCCGGCCTGCAACGCGGCACGGGCGCGGTCGTGGTCGTGCTCACGCGGACCGTCGGCCCAGCCACCGAGTGGCAGGGACAACAACAACAGTGCCGCCAGAAAGGAACAGATGGTCTTGTACATCTTGTGCGCACGCGCGCAGGCAGGGAGAAGGTAGCTGCATTGTGGCGGCTCCAGTCTGAACGCCAGATGAACGCGACCTTCAGACGCGGTACAGGCGCCCAGGCGCAGCATCGATGCCGACACAAGCCCATGGAGTCCCATCATGTTGAAACGAAGTCTTTTCAGATCACCCTCATCGCTGGCCCACCTGTTCGCGCTGGTGGGTGTGGTGGCCGGCATTCTGCTGGCCGGACCGGTCCGGGCCGGTGACACCACGCCGGCGCAGCAACTGGACCGGTTCGTCGCACAGGCAGGCGTTCCAGCAAACGCCGACCGGGGCAAAGCCTTTTTCAACGCAAGGCACGGCGGTGAGTGGTCGTGTTCGTCCTGCCACGGCAATCCCCCCGTCAAAACCGGCCAGCACGCCAGCACCGGCAAGGAGATCGCGTCGCTGGCCCCGGCCTTCAATGCAAAAACCTTCATCGACAGTGCCCGCGTCGACAAATGGTTTCGGCGCAACTGCAACGACGTTCTGAGCCATGAATGCAGTGCAACCGAGAAGGCCGACGTGCTGGCCTGGCTGATCAGCCTCAAGCCGTGAGCACCGCGTCCCCCCATACCTCTACCCACAAGGACTGTCATGAATCCGTTGAATTCCCGCTACCGCGCCGCGTGGCAGATCCGCTCGGCTTGCGCGTTTGCGCTGGTGTTCGCGCTGCTGCCACGCGCCCACGCCGACGGCGGCAGGACGTCGCCGGCACAGGCGCTGCCGGCATACCAGCAGGAATGCGGCAGTTGCCACCTGGCCTACCCGCCGGGCTTGCTGCCGGCCAGCTCCTGGCGCCGCATCATGTCCGGCCTGGACCAGCATTTCGGCAGCGACGCGTCGCTGGACGCGGCGATGGCGCAGCAGATCGGCGCCTGGCTGCAAGCCCACGGCGGAACCACTAAAAACGTCGACACGGCACCCCCGCAGGACCGCATCACCCGCTCGGCCTGGTTCGAACGCAAGCACCGTCGAATGCCCACCGCGGTCTGGCAACACGCGTCGGTGAAGAGCGCCGCCAACTGTGTTGCCTGCCACACCGGCGCGGCCCAGGGTGATTTCGACGAACACCGGCTGCGTTTTCCGCCCGGCCTGGACAAGCGCTATCAGAACGTCTTCAGGGACGACTGAGTCCCCTGCCCCATCAACTGGAGAAAACCATCATGAACAGCACCAACCCTGCAACCGGATTCGCAGCAAATGCCAACGCGGCAACCGGCCCGACAAGGCGCGTCGTCGACGCAGCCACACGCATGTTCCACTGGCTGTTTGCGCTGTGTTTCACACTCGCCTACGCTACCGCTGACGGTGAGCGCTGGCGCCTGGTGCATGTCACGCTCGGCTATACGCTGGCCGGCCTGCTGGTATTCCGGCTTGGCTACGGCCTGCTCGGTCCGCGCCAGGCACGGCTGTCGTTGCTGTGGCGCAAACTTGCCGGTTTACCCGCATGGCTACGTTCGCTGCAGCCAGGCGGCACACCTGGCGTGAACTGGCGCCAGGGCCAAAACCTGTTGATGGCGCTGGCCATCGGCGCGCTGATGGCAGTGGTATTGCCGGTCGCCATCAGTGGCTACGCCACCTACAACGACTGGGGTGGCGAATGGCTGGAGGAACTGCATGCGTTCACCGGCGAACTGTTTCTTTGGCTGGTGCTGGGACACCTGGCGCTGATCCTGGGCCTGAGCCTGTTGCGCCGCAAGAACCAGGCGCTGCCGATGCTGACCGGGCGCGTCCAGGGTTCGGGGCCGGACCTCGCCCAGCACAACCACGGCGCGCTGGCGGCGCTATTGCTGGTCGCCGTACTGGGATTCTGGGCCTGGCAATGGCAACACGCGCCCGATAGTCTGCCTGCGCGCAATACCTCGCACGCGAAGCACGCCGGATCACTCACGCACGACAACCACTGACCAGGTTTCCCGCACGACGACGCGAAACCTTCCATGCGTTGCCGGTGTTTGCGGTGCTGACCAGCGAGAGCGAAACGCACGTCGCGATCGGTCGTGCCGCTGGCTCACTCCAGCTTGATTCCAGCTTGCTTGATCAGGGTGCCGAATCGATCGAACTCCTGGCGGTTCATCTGCGCGAACTGCTCGGCACTGATCGCGCCGGGTTCACCACCCAGAGCCTTGAGCTTGGCCTGCACTTCCGGCAGCTTCAGCACGCGGGCGAGCTCCAGTTGCAGCTTGGCCTGCACGTCGGCGGGGGTGCCGGCGGTCACGAACAGCGCGTACCAGGTGCTCATCTCGAAACCCGGCACGCCAGCTTCGGCGAGTGTGGGCACCTGAGGCAGCTCGGAGCTGCGGGTCGCGGTCGTCACTGCCAGGGGACGTAACTTGCCGGCCTTGATCTGGCCCATGGCCGACGAGGTGGTGTCGAACATCATCTGGATGTTGCCGGCAATCAGATCCATATGCGCCTGGCTGGAACCCTTGTAGGGCACATGCACGCTCTTGACGCCGGCCGCCAGGTCGAAGCCCTCGCCAGCGATATGCTGGGTACTTCCCATGCCGGATGAACCGTACTTGAAGTCGTTCGGCTTGGCCTTCATCTGCGCGACCAGCTCCTTGACATTGGTTGCAGTGACCGCAGGGCCGACCACCAGCACATTGGGCACGGTCACGACCAGGCCGACTGGCGCCAGATCCTTGATTGGGTCGAAATTGAGCTTCATCAGGTGCGGCGCGATCGCCTGACCCGTATTGGTGGCCACCAGCAGCGTATAGCCGTCGGCCGGCGCCTTGGCGGTCAGGTCAGCGGCGATGGTGTTCGATGCACCGGGTTTGTTCTCGACCACAAAAGTGCCCTTGAGACCCTCGCCCATCTTCTCGGCCAACATGCGCGCGATGATGTCGGTGCCACCACCGGCACTGGCACCCACCAGAATGCGGACCGGCTTGGACGGGTAGCCTTGCGCGAGCACCACCAGTGGTGCCAGCAGGACGCCGGCGCAGAGGATTTTCCTGAGTTTCATGCTTGTGTCTCCATCGGTTGTTGGGAAGTCTTGACTTGCCGGTGCGCCAGCCCCATGCGCACCGCCAGATCGAACGCATTGCGCATGGCCTGCGGATTGGCCATGTCCTTGCCAACGATGTCGTACGCCGTGCCATGGGCCGGCGTCGTGATCGGTATCGGCAAGCCGCCATGTACGGTGACGCCCTGCTCGAAGCCGAGCAGCTTCATCGCGATCTGTCCTTGGTCGTGGTACATCGTCACCACGCCGTCGTAACCACCTTGCTTGCGCAGGGCTCGCACAAAGGCGGTGTCGGCCGGAAACGGGCCGTCGGCGGCATAACCTCGCTGGGCCGCCAGCGCCACGCCGGGCGCAATGATGCGCGCTTCCTCGTCACCATAGTTGCCGCCGTCACCGTTGTGCGGATTCAGCCCGCAGACCGCGACGCGCGGCCGCGCCACTCCGGACGCGCGCAGGGCCTCGGTGATCATGCGAATGGCATTGGCGACCTTGTCCGGGCTGAGCAGCGCGCTGACGTCGCGCAGCGCCACGTGGGATGTCACGCGGGCAGTCCACAAAGCGCGCAGGACATTGAGTTCGCCGCATTCACCATCGAATTGCAGGTGCTCGGAAAACCAGCGCAACTCGTCCTCCTGGTGCATGCCGCCCATGCGCAGTGCACCCTTGTTCAGTGGTGCAAAGCAAAACGCATCGGCCCTGCCCGAGCGGACCAGATCGACCCCGGCGGCCAGCGCCTGCAGCATGAACTGCCCGTTGCCGACCTGCGCGACACCGGGCGCAAATGCCGGTGCGTCGAGGCCAGGCCACTCGTGCAAGGTAAACGATTCGCGGGCGTGGAACTGGTCGCGCTGGGCAATGAGCAGAATCTGAGCTGATTCGGCGACTTCAGCGTCTTGCAGCAATTTGCCGACGAGTTCCGGGCCGATACCGGCTGGATCACCGGTGAAGAGCGCAATGGTAGGACGAACGGAAATGACCATGGGTATCAATCGACAACAGTATGGATGCGATTTGTAATGCGTAATCTGTAATTACGTATTATTAGAACTGAAACGGCAGTATGCTGTCAAGCAGTTTCTTAGCCCATACTCGCCCCGATGAACAGCCCGGCCCGCACTGCCCAGATCGCCCGCATTCCGCTGCATGAAGAGGTGACCAACCGCATCCGCGACTTGATTGTCGAATCCACGCTCGTGCCCGGCGAACGAATCCAGGAAATGGAATTGGCCGAGCAGCTCGGTGTCTCGCGCACGCCGATCCGCGAAGCGCTCAAGGTGCTGACATCCGAAGGGCTGGTCGAATTGCTGCCGCTGCGCGGCGCCATCGTCAAGATCTTCTCCGACAAGGACGCGCGCGACATGCTGGACGTGATCGCGTTACTCGAGGCCTTTGCCGGCGAACGCGCCTGCAGCGCCGAACAGTCCCGCATTGACGCGATCCTGGCCATGCATGCACGCATGCAGCAGCTGTACCAGCAACGCGAGCGGCTGGAGTATTTCGTGCTGAACCAGCAGATCCACGCGGCACTGATTGCGCTGGCCGACAACGAGACGCTGAGCATGACGCATGCGATCCTGAGCAAACGCATGCGCAGCCTGCGCTACAGCGGCAACTCCGCGCCAGACAATTGGGCTGCCGCGATGGCTGAACACGAAGAGATGATCGCCGCGCTGCGCCGGCGCGACGGCGTGGCCCTGTCCCGGGCGATGCGGGAGCACATCCAGAACACCTGGCCACGGATACGCGCCGCGACGCAGCCCAGACCGGCTTGACCCTGTGCGCACGGCCGTCTGCGCCTTGACGGCGGCAGTCCTCGCAACGCAGCGCCCGTTGTCAGCGTTGCGTCAAGGCGCGTCGGAACTCCGCGCGTTTGATCGCCAGATAGTCGTCGCGGTCGAGCTCGTGCAACTGGCGCTTGTAACGCTCGGTCGCGCTGAACCAGTCACTCAGCCGTGCGTCGCGTTGGCGCTCGCGCGGCGCCACATCAGCCGTATCCAGCGTCACGTCGATCGCCAGGTAGTAGCGCATGGCATTGCGTTCGACCACGCCGCGCAGCCCGTCGACCAAACGGTCGGACTGGCCGCCACGCGCGGGGTCTGCCGAGAAGCCGACCTTGTCGCGACCGGCAGTCGCCAAATAGACCTTCATCGCCATCTGACCGGCAAAACCAACGTCGTAAGCGTATAAAAACCGGAGAAATGTGCGATTGCCATCCAGCCCCACGGCCTGCAAGGCAATCCGATAATTGCTGGTCGCCATTGGACCATTGCCGGCGTGCATGGATACGTGCAGATAATTCGCGGAGGCAGCGACAGTCTCGAATGTGAAGTCAACCCGCGCAGCATCGGCGAGTTCCTGTTCTGTCTTTTTGCCAAAAAAGGCCGCCAACACGCTGGTGCCACCGGTCAACGGCGAGGCACGACACGATTTGGTATTGAAATGCAGCAGCAGCACCTCGCACCATTGCTGCGCGGTTGACAACTGCGCGCGCAAGTCATCCAACGGATGGTCGACAACCGCAAACACTTCGCCCGACACATGGTCGCCGGCCTGCCGCGAGCGCAGCACCAGCGGACGACCAAACGCGCTCTGCTGCAACTCCTGGTTCAACGATGCATGCTGTTCAAGCAAAAGCTGCGCCGGGTCCTGCGCCGCATTTGCACCCACCCAAAACGCCAACGCCATGATCGGCACTACGCGTCGCAAGGCAAAGGCCCGGCCCCAGGTGCCGGATCTCATTGAACTTCGCTGTGCTCAGGTACCCGCCATCGTGGTACTGACATCAGCTCTTTGAGGAGCGCTTGCGATCCGACGGGGCTTGGCCGCCCTTGGCATGGGACGCACCAGCCTGCTCCGCTTTGCGCATGTCCGCCGCCTCTTGTTGCGATTGCGGCTTGGCGGCGCGTGCAGCCGCGTCGACCTTGCCTGATGCGACGAAGGCTTTTGCGGAGTCGGTGTACCGGCGGTTGGACTCGTAGTCTCCTTCGCCCTGCACCTTGTTCTTGCCGCCCTGGCCCGCCAATGGCTCCTGGGTGCTATCCTGGCCTCGCCGATTTTGCTGCGGCGAGCCTTGTGCGGCTTGGGCCGATTTGTTGGTATTCCTGCTGGATGGTTGTTGCGACTGCATGGATTGCTCCCGGGTGGAACTGGACGATGGCGCCAGGCCCCATGCCTGGCCACCAGAACCCATGCTACGCAGGTGAGCGGTCAACGCGTATCGGATGGGGTAGCCGGAACGTGTCGGACATCGCCTTGCCGGCCAATCCGCGCCAAACGCCAGGTTCGCCGCTCCAGTGCCGCAGCGGCGGCTGCGCGTGCCCGATGCCAGCAAGGCCCTTTGGCTACACCAGCGCCGCGCAGACCTCTCGCGCCGTCTGCGTGGCCTCTAGCAAGCGACTCTTGCCACCGGGGCGCAGACGCACATATCGGCACCCGTCAGTTGCGGTTTCGGTGTCGCGTTGCAACCAGCCGGTCTTCTCCAGCGGCAACAGCTGGCGGACCACGGCGGAGGCCGGTATGCCCAGCACCGGCACCAGTGCGGTTGTGACCAGTCGATGCCCGTCGGCATTCAGCAACTGGGTCAGCAGAACGAAGTCGCAATAGCTGAGCCCGTGGTAGGTGCCCAGTTCCTCGTCCAGCACACGCCGGATGCGTGCGTGCTCGACGCTGATCGCCAGGCATTGGTCCAATGGGCACGGTGCCTGGACCGCGATAGGGGGCAGCGCATGCATGTCAAGACTCCAGAGTCACGACGGGCCTGGCAGTGACTGCAGCAGGAACCGGGTTGTAACTGGGCGCGCCTGAACGCACCAACTCCTCACGCCACAGTTGCAACAAGGCCGCGAGTTCCCCCGTGTAGTCGAAGTCCGGTTCGTGGTTTTGCCGGATCTGATCGAGTACCTCAAAGCGAAAGACCTGCGCGCCATGCGCTACCCAGTCAGACTGCAGCTGCGGATTGCGGTGGCCGCGCATCGCCAACTCGAAGCGGTGGCGGTTCATCGCGCCCTGCGGATTGGACGACGCGCCCAGATACACCCACTGGTTCACGGTATTGCGGATCACGAAGACCCCTGGAGGCACAAAGGTCTGCTTGAAGCGGTTCTTCAGTTGGCGGTTGTCGGACATGGTCGTTAGGGCGGGCAGATATCAATCGACCGGATATTACCCGGGTTAATTGCAATAGTCAATATCACCCGGATAAAACAGGCAACTGGCCATGCACTCAACAATCCGGATCGGAGCGAAACCCGCAACCAGTTAGGCTTGCGCCATGTCCGCAATCCGCAGCCCACCCCGCTTCACGGCCACTGATGGTCGGGATGCCGCCGAGGTCGATGTCTTCATCGAAGTGCCTCGCGGCAGCTTCCTCAAGCGCGGCCCGGACGGTCGCATTCACTTCGTGTCGCCGCTGCCATGCCCGTACAACTATGGCGCCGTGCCGGACTTCCTGGGGCTCGAAGGCGACCTGCTCGATGCCGTGGTGCTCGGTCCGCGTCTGCGTTTCGGCACACGCAAGCGCCTGCGGGTCTGGGGCGCAATTACCTTGACCGATCGTGGCCAGTGCGACGACAAGCTGATCTGCAGCGCGCTGCCGCCGACGGCGCAAGACATGCAACGTCTGCTGCGCTTCTTCCGCTTCTATGCGCGTTGCAAGGCCTTGCTTAACTGGTGGCGCGGCCGGCCCGGTCGCAATGCCTGCGAAGGCTGGCGCACCACGCAGGATGCCCTGGCGCGCGCCAGGCCCCTCTCGGACCGATGGTCGGGGCCCGCCGTACCGTTTTGAACCCCGACACACAGCGACGCCAGGCAGGCGTGGCACGGCAGTTCACACCACCAGCGGGTCTTCGTCCATCGCCTCGCATTGGTCCTCGAGCATCTGGATCTGGCCTTTCCAGTAATCGCTCGATCCGAACCATGGGAAATTGATCGGGAAGATCGGGTCTTCCCAGCGTCGCGCCAGCCATGCGCTGTAGTGGATCAGGCGCAGCGTACGCAACGGCTCGATCAGGGCCAGCTCGCGCCGGTCGAATTCGCGGAACTGTTCGTACCCGTCGACCAGCGCGCCCAGCTGGCGCTGGCGTTGTTGCCGATCACCCGACAACAACATCCACAGGTCCTGCACTGCCGCTCCCGTACGGGCATCGTCCAGGTCGACGAAATGCGGACCCGGACCGGCTGCGGCGGGTACGTCGGTCGGTGTCCACAGGATATTGCCGGGATGGCAATCACCATGCAGGCGCAACAGCCGGATCGGCTCTTCTCCCGGTGGCGACGTTCGCGCGGCCAGGCAGTCATGTCGACCCACCATGTCCAGTGCCTGCGCCGACATGTCCGCCCACATGCGCTGAACGTCCAACGGAATCCTGTCGTTGGCCAGCAGCCAATCGCGCGAGGCCGCGCCGAAGGTCTGCAGATTCAAGGCCGGACGATGCACGAAGGCGCTACGGGCACCGACGGCATGGAAACGTGCGAGGAAACGCCCGATCCATTCCAGCACCTCACCGTTGTCCAGTTCAGGCCAGCGACCACCGCGGCGTGGACTGACGCTGAACATGAAACCGCCGAAATGGTGCAGCGTGGCGCCAGCGAGTTGCAGCGGCCCGACCGCCGGCACCTCGGCCTGCTCCAGTTCGCGCGAAAAGTCGTGCTCCTCCTGGATCTGCGCCTGGCTCCAGCGCTGCGGCCGATAGAACTTGGCCACGACAGCGCCGCCATCCTCGAGTTGTACCTGGTACACCCGGTTCTCATAACTCGACAAGGCCGTCAATCGGCCATCACCGCGCAGTCCGACGCCATCGAGGGCATCGAGCACCTGATCGGGGGTCAGGGTTTCGAACGGATGAACGACCGACAAGGCCGGTTTGCTGGGGATTGGGGGTGACGCCATGGTGACATTGTCGAGCCTGTACTGACGCCCCCACACTTGCCAGCCCCATACCTTTGACCTAAGATAAGTTCACTTAGGAAAGTTAATGAAGCCAACCCCGATGACTGCAGCCAGCCGCGCAGACAACCCTTTGCTCGGCACCTGGCACCTGGTTCGCTGGGACATCAGCTACGGCGACGGCCGTCCCACGAGCCTGCCGTTTGGCGCGGACGCGACCGGATTGATCCTGTACAGCGGCGACGGGACGATGAGCGCCTGCATCGCCCGCAGCACACGCAGCCCGCTGGCCAGCGACAGCGTGCGCAGTGCCCCCGTTGCCGAACGGCTGGCCGCATTCGAGAGCTATTTCCAGTATGCCGGGACGTATCGGGTTCGTGGAGAGCCGGGTCGTCAACAGGTGGTGCACCGCGTCACCCATGCGCTCAATCCCAATTTTGTCGGTACCGAGCAGGTTCGCGACATGTTGTTTGCCGACGACGGAACCCTGACGCTTTCAGCCTCGGACACCGTGCCTGGCACCAACACCCAACGCCATCATCGCCTGGTCTGGCGTCGCTGAACCAGATCGGAGCACACACCATGTCCATCGCCCAGAATTGGTTCGACCAACACCGCGACCGTTTTCAGCGCGCCCAGGTGGCCTGCGTCGAGCGTGACTGCTGGAGCCCGTTTCCGGAACTGCCGGCCAAATTTCCAGACACCCAAGTTGCGCAGGCCAATGGCATGGCCGCATTCCAGGCCCAGCTCGGAGGCGCCCAACCGCGCGCGTTCGTGCTCGAGCAACCCGGCATCCAGGGAACCCTGGGTGCGGAGGTGTCGCCCTATACCCAGCGGCCGCTGGGTATCGTGTATCCGCGCTCCGACATCGACACCCTGTTCGACGCCGCACTGGTGGCCATGCCCGCCTGGGCTGAGGCCACGGTGCAGCAGCGCATCGGCGTGCTGATGCAAGTGGTTGACGTACTCTTTCGCGAACACCTGTTCGAGCTGACCCACGCGGTGATGCATACCGCCGGCCAGAGCTTCAATATGGCGTATGCGGGTTCGGGCGTGAACGCGCTGGACCGTGCGATCGAAGCGCTGGTGTACGCACACCACGCGCAACGCGCAGTGACACCCACGGCACGTTGGGAGCGCCAGTTCGGCTCTTCGCGCATCGCACTGCAGAAGACCTACCGCCTGGTGCCGCGAGGCGTGGCGGTGTGTTTTGCCTGCGCCAGTTTCCCGACCTGGAACGCCTGGCCGTCGATGATGGCCAGCCTGGCCACCGGCAACCCGGTGATCGTCAAGCCCCATCCAGCCACCATCTTGCCGATGGCGATCTCGGTGCGGGTGTTCCGCCAGGTCATCGCCGCAGCCGGCTTCGACCCGAACCTGGTCACGATGGCGCTCGACACCATGGAGGAACCGATCGGCAAGATCCTGGTGCAGCATCCGAAAACCGCCATCGTCGACTTCACCGGCAGCGTGGCCTTCGGCCAGTGGGTCGAGCGCAACGCCTACCCGGCATTGGCCTTTACCGAGACTGCCGGCTGCAATACCGTGGTGCTGGAATCCGCCGACGACCTCGATGCCGTGCTGCGCAGCCTGGCCACGACCCTGTGCATGTTCAGCGCCCAGATGTGCACCAGCCCGCAGAATATCTATATCCCGGCCGAAGGCGTGCGCACCCCCGCGGGTCAGGTGCCACTGGACGAGGTCGCCCGCCGGCTGGCCGATGCCGTTGCCAAACTGGCGGGCGACCCGAAGAAGGCGGGCATGATCCTGGCCACGATTCAGTCCGAGCAGACGCTGGCCCTGGTACGGCAGCTGCGCGACGAAGGCGCGGCGCACGGCACCGTGCTGCTCGAACCGGCCGCCTACGTGCACCCCGAGTTCCCGGACGCCCGCACCTGCACGCCCTTGATGCTGCAGGTCGGCACCACCGAACGCGACCTGTATGGTGCCGAGCGCTTCGGCCCGGTCAGCTTCGTCATCCGCTGCCTGGATGGCGCCGACGCGCTGGCGCAGGCAACCCGTGATGTAGCGGAATTCGGAGGTCTGACGGCATTCCTGTATTCGACCGACGAGGACTTCATCACCCGTGCCGAAGCAGACTACGCCCGTGCCGGCGCACAACTCACCATCAACCTGACCGGCGCGATGCCGCTGAACTTTGCCGCCGCCTACAGCGACTACCACGTCACCGGCCTGAACCCGGCCGGCAATGCGTCACTGACCCACCTGGCGTTTGTTGCCAGCCGCTTCTGTATTGCACAGTCCCGCCGCCCGGTGCAAGCTGACACAAACCGCAACCCTTGAGCCAAGGAGCTTTTCCATGAATGATTGCACCGCCCCGGAACAACTTGACGCGCCCTTCGGCGAAGACTACGGCCCGTTGCTGACCGGCGTACATGCGCCGTTGCCTGAGGAATACACGCTCAATGACCTGCCTGTGATCCTCGGCAGCATCCCAAGCAACCTGAACGGCGTCTACCTGCGCGCCGGTCCAAACGCCCGTTACGCGCCCAACGGCCGTTACCACCCGTTCGACGGCGACGGCATGATCCACGCCGCGCATTTCGACAACGGCCAGCTGACCTACCGCAACCGCTGGGTCGAGACGGACGGGCTGAAGGAAGAACTGTCCGAGGGCCGGGCCACGCACTATGGCGTGCGCGAGACGCTCAAGGGGCGCAGCGACAAGCGCATGAAGGACACCGCCAACACCGACCTGGCGGGTCACCGCGGGCGCGCTCTCGCGTTGTGGTACATGTCCGGCGACGCGTACGAGATCGATCCGATCACGCTGCAGACCCTGGGCAAATCGACCGCGATCAGCAACAGCGGCGGCAAGATCTCGGCCCATGCCAAGGTCGACGAGGTGACCGAGGAGATGATGTTCTTCGACTATGGCAACGACGCGCCCTACATGCATTACGGCGTGGTGGGCGCTGACGGCGAGCTCAAGCACTATGTGCCCATCACGCTGCCCGGCCCGCGCCTGCCGCATGACATGGCGGTGACCGAGCACTACAGCATCTTGCACGACCTGCCGCTGTTCCACGATCATGAGGCCATGGCACTGGGCCGGCACAAGATCGACTTCCACCCGGAACTCAAAACCCGCTTCGGCGTCATCGGCCGTTTTGGCGCCGCAGGCAGCATCCGCTGGTTCGACTTCAGCCCCTGTTACGTTTACCACACGGTCAACGCCTGGGAGGACGGCGACTCGGTGGTGATGGTGGGCTGCCGCTACTTGCCGGCGCTGGACGCAAACGGTGCCATCGACGCTCGACGCACCGCAAGGGACGTCGCCGAACTGGTGATGCGCGCCCGATTGTGGGAGTGGAAGATGAACCTGCGCACGGGCGAAGCCACCGAGCGTCTGCTCAACAACGAGCACAACGTCGAGTTTCCCAGCTGCAAGGGTCGCATGACCGGGCGCAAGACGCGCTACGGTTATGGCGTTGACCACTCCACAACCAACCAACTGCAATGGCTCGGCCTGCGCAAGTACGACCTGTTCAACGGCCAGGACCTCGGCGGCTGGTCCGACGACAAGGAGCACAGTTGGTATACCGAGCCCTGGTTCGCCGAGGCCGACGCACCGAACAGCGAAGACGACGGCTACCTGATCGCGTTCCAGTGGAATGACGCGCTCAAACGCCAGACCCTGGACATCTTCGACGCGCATGACCTGTCCCGCGGACCGGTGGCCCAGGTCGAGTTGCCGCACCGTGTGCCAACCGGCTTTCATTCCTGCTGGATCGAACGCGACCGTTTGGCCGCAACACCTGAATTACAGAAAGAACAGCCATGAAACTCAACGATCTTCCGGTCCACGACATACCAGCGCTCGACGGCAACAACGCGCCAGTCACGCAGGAGTGTTTCTCCGACACCATGACCATCATCGGCGAGGTGCCCAAGGACCTCAACGGCACGTACTTCCGCAATGGACCCAACGCCTACTACCCTCCCGACTGGCGTTACCACGCCTATGACGGTGACGGCATGGTCCACGCGGTGCAGTTCGACCATGGCAAGGTGAGTTACCGCAACCGCTGGGTCCAGACCCAGGGCCTGCAAGAAGAGAACGCCGCCGGCCACAGCTTGTGGAAAGGCCTGAAAGAGCCGATGCGCCAGGACCGTCCGGACCAGCCACTCAAGAACACCGCCAATACCGATGTCAAGTTTCACGCCGGCCGACTGGTCGCCATGTGGTACCGCTCGGGCATGCCGTATGCGCTGGACCCGGTGACGCTGGAAACGCTGGGCACGGCCGACTATGACGGGGCGTTCGACAAGATTTCGGCCCATTCCCGGCCTGACGAAAACACCGGCGAGTTGATGTTCTTCGACTACAGCCTCACCGCACCCTATATGCAATACGGCGTGATCGGCCCGGACCGCAAGCTGCGCAACAAGATCGAAATCCCGCTGGCGGGCCCGCGCCTGCCGCATGACATGGCGGTGACCGAACACTACAGCATCCTGCACGACTTCCCGCTGTGGCCCGATGCCGAGGCGCTCAAGGCCGGACGCTACAAGGTGCGTTTCCACGCCGACCAGCCGACGCGTTTCGCGGTGGTGCCGCGCCACGGTACTGCCGACCAGATCCGCTGGTTCGAGGCCAAGCCGACCTACATGCTGCACGTGGTCAACGCCTGGGAAGAAGGCGACGAGATCGTCATGGTTGGAACGCCCTACCGCATCCACGAAACGCCCGAGGGCGAACCCGATGCGCGCCGGCTCGAGCGCACCATCAACCAACGCCAGCGCGACTTCATGCTGTACGAATGGCGCTTCGATCTCAAGACCGGCAACACCCACGAGCGCGTCATCGACGACGTGCTCAATACCGAATTCCCGGTCATCAACGGCAGCTACCAGGGACGCAAGAACCAGTTCACGTACAACGTGCTGTTTCCGCAAGGCGGGCGCGAAGAACCGCGATTCCCCGGGATCGTCAAATACGACATCTCCACCGGCGGATATATCGCGTACAGCGCCGGGCCACAGTATTTCTACAACGAACCCGGTTTTGCGCCACGCGACAACAGCCAGTCGGAAG
>JBDTMH010000085.1:0-16479 GCA_039934375.1 Burkholderiaceae bacterium
GCCAGACCGTTGAAGATCGGGTCGTCAAGGATGAAGAAGGCGCCGATCATCGCCGCCAGGCCGGTCAGCACGATGGGTTGCGCGCGCACCGCGGCCGACTGCAGCACCGCCTGCTGGAACGGGATCCCGCGCGCCACCTCCAGCTCAATGAAGTCGACCAGCAGGATGGAATTGCGCACGATGATGCCGGCCAGCGCGATCATGCCGATCATCGAGGTGGCGGTGTACTGTGCACCGAGCAGCGCATGGCCTGGCATGACACCGATGATGGTGAGTGGAATCGGCGCCATGATGACCAGCGGCGTGATGTAGCTGCGAAACTGCGCCACCACCAGCAGGTAGATCAGGATCAAGCCCACACCATAAGCGGCGCCCATGTCGCGAAAGGTCTCGTAGGTGATCTGCCACTCGCCATCCCACTTGATGGCATAGGCCCGGAACGGGTCGCTGGGCTGGTGGATCCAGTATTCACCCAACTCACCCGTTCCCGGCAACGCCGCATCCTTCAGGTGCGCACGAATGCCGAACAGGCCGTACAGCGGCGAATCGATGAATGCCGTATGGTCGTTGGCGTCAGCCAGCGGACGCTTGCCCACATCGCCCATCACGTAACTCAGCGGCAGCAGGTCCTTGGTGTACAAGGTCTTGTCGATGACGCCGTTCTCCACCCGTACCAGCTCGGACAGCGGTACCAGCGTGCCGTTGGCCGCACGCATCGGCAGCGCCAGCAGCGCGTCCAGACCGATCTGGCGTTCGAGCGGCAACTGCAGCCGCACCGGCACCGGGTACTTGGACTGGCCATCATGCAGGTAGGTGGTGTCCGCACCCTGCAGCGCCGCCTGCACCGTCTGGGCCACCGCAGCCACCGGTATGCCCAGCGTCTCGGCGCGCTGGCGCAACACGCGCAGGAAGCTGCGCGGTGCGTCCGATTGCAAGGTGCTGTCGACGCCCACCACGTGGGCGGTGTCGCCGAAGGCCTTGGCCACGCGTGCGGCGAGCGCCTGCCGGCCGGCCTCGTCCGGGCCATAAACCTCAGCCACCAGCGGCGACATCACCGGCGGGCCTGGCGGCACTTCGACCACCTGGACGCGGGCATGGTAGCGCTGGCCGATCGCGTCCAGCGCCGGGCGCAGCCGCTGTGCGATCGCATGGCTCTGCTCATGCCGATGCGCCTTGTCGACCAGGTTGACCTGCAGGTCGCCCTGCTCCGGGTCGGCGCGCAGATAGTACTGGCGCACCAGGCCATTAAAAGTGATCGGCGACGCGGTTCCGGCATAGGCCTGCAGGTCACGCACCTCGGGCTGGGCCGCCAGGTAGGCCCCCATGTCCTGCAACACGGCAGCGGTGTCCTCCAGCGGCGTGCCGGCCGGCATTTCCAGCACCACCTGAAACTCGCTCTTGTTGTCAAACGGAAGCATCTTGAGCACGACCCACTGCACCGCTGCCAGACCGACCGACAACATCAGCGCGGTCAGGATGCCCAGTGCCAGCAACCAGCGCTTGCGCGTGCTTTGCAGCAAGGGACGCAGCAACCAGTTGAACAGGCGCTGCACCCGTGTCGGCTTGGCAGGGAGGTCGGCTTCGTCGGCGTGGGCGGCACCGTGGTGGTCGCCTGCCTTCATCAGGTGCAGCGCCAGCCATGGGGTGACGGTGAAAGCAATGACCAGCGACAAGGCCATGCCCAGGCTGGAGTTGATCGGGATCGGGCTCATGTACGGGCCCATCAGGCCGCTGACGAACGCCATCGGCAACAAGGCCGCGATGACGGTCAGCGTGGCCAGGATGGTGGGCCCGCCAACCTCGTCTACCGCCGCCGGAATGATCTGCCGCAGTGACTTGCCGGGCTCCAACTGTTGGTGCCGGTGGATGTTCTCCACCACCACGATCGCGTCATCGACCAGGATGCCGATCGAGAAAATCAGCGCGAACAGCGAGACCCGGTTCAGCGTGAAGCCCCAGGCCCAGGATGCGAACAAGGTGGCGGTCAACGTCAGGATCACCGCCGCGCCGACGATCACCGCCTCGCGTCGGCCCAGTGCCAGACCCACCAGCAGGATCACCGAGGTGGTCGCGAACGCCAGCTTCTGGATCAGCTTGTTGGCCTTTTCGGCTGCGGTCTCACCGTAGTCGCGCGTGATTGTGGTCTGGATGTTGTGCGGGATCACGGTGTTGCGCAGCTCCTCGATGCGCGCGCGTGTCGCGCGGGCCACATCGACCGCGTTCTGGCCTGGCTTCTTGGTGACCGTCAGCGTCAGTGCCGGGAACGACTGCCCGGCAGCGCCCGGGCTGGTCGTGGCAGCCCCGCCCGCGTCAGCCGCGGCCGCCGAGGTTCCGGGCGTGAACCATACGTACTGGTGGGCGGCCTGGGCTCCGTATTCGACCCGGGCCACTTCGCGCAGGTACACCGGCCGACCGTTGCTGACCCCCACGACCAGCTCGGCAACTTCGTCAGCACTGGTGATCAGGTTGCCGGTCTCTACGGTCAGCATGCGCGTGGCACCGCCAGCATGATCGACCACCGATCCGGCCGGCAGCCCCATGTTCGCGGCCGCCAGAGTCTGTTGCAGGCGCAACAGGTCGACACCGCGATCGCGCATGCGGCCAGGATCGAGCCATACATTGACAGCCCTCCCCGGCCCGCCGATGGTCTGCACTTCGCGGGTACCCGGCACGCGCTTGAGCTCAGCCTCCAGCGTGCTGGCCACGCGCTGCAGTTCCACCGCGGCGGTGTGGTCACGGCTCCACAGCGTGACGCCGAGCACCGGCACATCGTCGATGCCCTTGGGTCGCACGACCGGCGGCAAGGCGCCCAGATTGCTTGGCAGCCAACCCTGGTTCGCGTTGAGCACGTCGTACAGCCGTACCAGCGCTTCGGTACGCGGCACACCCACCTTGAACTGCACGGTGAGCACCGCCATGCCAGGCCGCGACACGGAATAGGTGTGTTCGATATCGGCGATCTGGCCCAGCACCTGCTCGGCCGGGCGCGCTACCATGTTCTGCACGTCGGCACTGCTGGCGCCGGGGAACGCGACCAGCACGTTGGCCATGGTCACGTTGATCTGCGGCTCTTCCTCGCGCGGCGTCACCAGCACGGCGAACAGTCCGAGCAGCAGTGCCACCAGCGCCAACAGCGGTGTCAGCGCGTTGTCCTGGAACGCATGTGCCAGCCGCCCGGCGACGCCAAGGCGTGCCGGTGCGGCAGTCTGCGGGGTGTCGTCGTGTGTCGCCATGGTGGGTTAATCTGCAGCGGCGCCCGGCAAACCGGCACGCACCGGATCGAGGGCCACCCGTTCACCCGCGCGCAGGCCGGTCACCACATCGACCATGTCACCGCCAGCCGGGCCGACGCGAACCGCGCGCAGCACAAAGCCATCGGTCACGGCCACATAAACGGCTGTCAACTCGCCGCGCCGCAAGATCGCGCGCGTCGGCACACTGAGCCGCTCGGCTGCGCCGGCACCCGCTGCCGACAGCGTGGTCGTGGCCTGGACCCGCACCATCTGACCCGGGCGCAGCCCCGCAGCCGAAGCCGGCAGCGGCAATCGCCATTCGACGGTCTGCGAGACCGGGTCGGCGGTGGGTTGCATGTCCTTGTCCGTCGGCACCAGGCGCTGGCCATCGGGCAACACCACAAAGACCTCGCTGGCGGCGTTTAATTGCGCCACCCTGGAAGCGGGCACCTGGGCCACGGCCCGCATCAGACCCGGCTGGTAAACCGTCACCAGCGCGCGACCGGGCAGCGCCAGGTCGCCGGTCTGCACATGGGTGGTGAGCACCACCGCGTCGAATGGCGCCGCCAGCTCGGCAAAACCCTGCGCCACCGAAGCCTGCACCCGGGCCGCCTGCGCTTGCGCCAACGCGGCCTGAGCCGACTTGACCTGGTTCTCCGCGTTGTCGAGCGCCGCGGCACTGAGAAAACCGTTTCTCTTGAGTTCGCGATTGCGGTCGAGCACCTGTTGCACGTTGCGCAGTTCAGCCTGAGCCTGCGCAACCGCGGCGTCACTGCGCGCAGTGTTGGCGCGCACTTCGCGGTCGTCCAAGCGCACCAGCGGCTGGCCGCGGCGCACCTTGTCACCTGCCGCCACCCGCAGTGCCAGCACGTTGCCACCCACTTGCGCGGTGACCGTGGCCTGGCGCACCGGCTCAAGCACGGCGTCGAGTTCCAGCGAAGTTCCGGCCGCGGCAACGCCCACCTGCACGGTCGGCACCCGGATGCCGGCCGGGTCGGCGGGTAATGCCGCGCTCGCCATCAGTGGCAGAACGGCAGCGAAGGCCAAGACGCGGATCAGTTTCATGTTGTTTCCTTGCATACCCCATGGAGTATATACCCATTGGGGTATACCGACATTGTCGATGAAGCCGCGCCGTGGTTTATGCCCTAGATCAATATTGCGACTGAAACTGGCGACCGGAATCGCGCGACAGGTCGATGGTCCTTCGACAAGGCCCCAATCGCCGTCATGGCAGGTCTGCGCGTCGCCCCTCGGCAGCCAGGAGCGCGCGCCCGGCTTCGCGAGAGACCGTAAACTGGCGTCATTCCCCATGCACGGAGACCTTGTGATGCCGTATCTGTTGTTGATCATCGAACCGCGTGGCCAGCGCGCCGAACGTGGATTGGAAGCAGGCAAACGTGTCTATGCGCAGATGGGCGCATTTGCGGCGCAATTGCAGCAACGTGGCGTGCTGCTGGCCGTCGAGTCGCTGGAATCCGACAACAAGGGCACGCGTGTCGCCGTGCGCGACGGTCGCCAGCGTCTGATCGACGGCCCGTTTGCCGAAGCCAAGGAAATGGTCGGTGGCTTCTTCCTGCTGAACTGCGCCAACCGCGAGGATGCTCTAACCATTGCTGCCGAATGCCCGGCCGCGGCCTGGGCCAGCATCGAGGTGCGCGCCACCGGCCCTTGCTATACCTGACGGCGGTTTCGCCAGGCGTTGTAGATTCCGAATCCCTTGCTTCGTTGTAAAGCGGGCGTCCTCACCGCCAACCCGCACAAGCCCCAACGTCCAGGAGACCCGCATGCCCGACGCTGACGCTGGACCCATGACCGACGCGGATCTGAACGCCCGTATCGCCGCAGTCTGGCGCAACGAATCGGGCAGCGTGATCGCCAAGCTCACGCGCATGGTGCGAGACGTCGGACAAGCCGAGGAACTGGCGCAGGACGCGCTGGTTGCCGCACTCGAACACTGGCCGCGCGAGGGCATGCCCGACAACCCCGGCGCCTGGCTCATGACCACCGCCAAGCATCGCGCGCTCGACCGACTGCGCCAGCTGGCCATGCAGGCGCGCAAACACGAGGCGATCGGCAACGACCTCGAGGCCTTGCAGGCGCATGTGGTGCCCGACTTCGTCGACGGCCTGGACGCAGCGCGCGCCGACGACATTGGCGACGACCTGTTGCGGCTGATCTTCATCGCCTGCCATCCAGTCCTGTCGACCGAGGCCCGCGTAGCGCTGACGCTGCGCCTGCTCGGCGGCCTGAGCACGGCCGAGATCGCACGCGCATTCCTGGCCAGCGAGCCCACGATCGCGCAGCGCATCGTGCGCGCCAAGCGTACGCTCGCGGCCGCGCAGGTACCGTTCGAAGTGCCGGGGCCGACCGAGCGCGCAGCGCGGCTGGCGTCCGTGCTCGAGGTGATCTACCTGATCTTCAACGAGGGGCATGCCGCGACTGCCGGCGACGACTGGATGCGCCCCGCCTTGTGCGACGACGCCTTGCGCCTGGGCCGTGTGCTGGCGATGCTGATGCCGCGCGAGCCCGAGGTCCACGGCCTGCTCGCGCTGCTGGAGATCCAGGCCTCGCGCATGTCTGCGCGGCTGGACGCCCAGGGGCGACCCGTGCTGCTGCAGCAGCAAGATCGCTTGCGCTGGGACCCGCTGCTGGTCGAACGCGGCCTGGCCGCGCTGGCACGCAGCGACGACCTGGCCGCGCGCCGGGGTCCGTACACGCTGCAGGCGGCGCTGGCCGCATGCCATGCACGCGCCGCCACCGTTGCCGATACCGATTGGCCGCAGATCGTGGCCTTGTACGACGCGCTGTCCGCACTGGCTCCGTCACCAGTGATCGAACTCAACCGCGCGGTCGCCGTCGGCATGGCGTATGGCCCACAAGCGGCGCTGGACATCGTCGAGCGGCTGGAGCAGGACCAACTGCTGCCCGGTTATCCCTGGTTGCACGGCGTGCGCGGTGACCTGCTGGAAAAGCTGGGCCGCATCGAAGCAGCCCGGGCCGCTTTCCGCCAAGCTGCCCGCATGACCGGCAACGCGCAGGAGCGCGAACTGCTGCTGCAACGCGCACAGGCAAGACCTGACCCCGGCGCCGGGAATCGCTCGGCTGGATAATCCTCCCGACTCCACTACCAGAGACAGGCCCATGATCACGTTCTACTACAACACCGCGCCCAACCCGGCGAAGGTCGCACTGATGCTCGAGGAAACGCAGCTGCCCTACGAGATCGTCCCCGTCGACAGTCGCAAGGGCGAGCAACATGCACCGGCATTCAAGGCCCTCAATCCGAATGCCAAGGTACCGGTCATCGTCGACGACGGTGTCGTGGTGTTCGACAGCAATGCGATCCTGTTTTACCTGGCCGAGAAGACCGGTAAATTCCTGCCACCGAACACACCCGCCGCGCGCGGCCCGATGCTGTCGTGGCTGATGTTCGTGGCCAGCGGAATCGGCCCGTATTCCGGCCAGGCCGTGCATTTCAGGCATGCCGCTCCAGAACCCAAGGAATATGCACTCAACCGGTATGACTTCGAGGCCTGGCGCCACTGGGGCATCCTGAACAGCCACCTCGAGAAACAAGCCTTCATGCTGGGCGAAGACTATAGCCTGGTGGATATGGCGGTCTGGGGCTGGGCGCGCGTGGCGCCCTACGTGCTGGGTGACGACGCATGGGCGAAACTGCCGCACGTCAAACGCCTGGTAGACACCATCAATGCCCGTCCCGCGGCACAACGCGCCGAGGCCCTCAAGAGCCGCTACACGTTCAAGACCGAGATGGACGACGTGGCGCGCAAGGCGATGTTCCCGCAGAACGAGCGCCTGGCCCAGAAACCCTGAGCCATGCCGCCAATCGCGCAACGCTGGCTCAACCGCCGACGCTGCGCCCGGCGATGCGTTTACGCAGGTCGCGCAGCTTGGCCTTGAGCGTTCGGGTGTGCTGTACACCCATGCGCATCAAAATCTTCTGACCAGCCGAGCGCGCCTGCAGGTCAGGGTCGGCGTATTCGTAACGCACCCAGGGCCGCTTGACCTCGATCGGTCCTTGCACCTTGGTCAGCGTCAATGCGATCGGGCCCTCTGGTTCGGGCGTAAGCAACAGCTGGTCGATGACCTCGACCAGCCGGTTGTTGAACTGCTTGTCCGGGTAGCCCAGATTCTCATACGCCTTTTGCAGCATCGGGTACAGACGCACATATAACGCGACGGCGCCAGCGCTGTCGATTCCGGAGGCAAAACGCACGAAGGCAGCGTAGCGGTCGGCGTTGCCTTTGGCAATAGTGGGCACGCCTGCGCGTTCCTGCACCAGGAATTGAGCCGGTGCCGGCACCACCGGCCACAGCCGTGCCGCAGCATGCGGCCGCGCCAGGTTGTCGACGGTGGCCACAACACGGCTGGCAAAGTCGTCCAGATCGAAAAACGACAACACCTGCTGGCGCCCCAGCAGCGCGATCAACGCATCTCGCACCGCGTCGCCCTGGGCATCCAGTGGTGGCAACGCAGGCGACGCGGCGTGCTCGGCCGCCACGGCCTCGATCGGGTAATTGGCCGGTTCGGACGCCGCCGATGCCGCCGTCGCCGCGACCACCGGGGCCTGCGAAGGCGCCGGCACGGCAGCGATCGGCGCAGGCTGTGCCGCCTGGTGCTTCTGCCACCACAAGTAGCCGATGCCGCCCAGACCCAGCACGACGATGATGGCGATCAGTCCACGGGAGAAATATTGCATGGTCTCCTTTTGCCGCCAGCGTTTCCATCACTGCATGGCACAGCCTGGCGAAAGATCAGCGTACCCGACCCCAGGCAGGCCCGCATGGCGATTGCATTGAAGTTGTAGCGGACAGTTTACGCCAGCCCCTCAGGCATCGCGTACATCGGCGATCACCGTGCTGCCGAAGTCAGCCCGTGCCAGAAACGCCAGCACCTGTGCTGCGGCCTGTGCCGGTGCCATCAAGGCGCTGGTCTGCTTGAGCCGCACGAAGTTGTCCCGATCGGGAAACGCCGCCGGATCGCCAGCGCGCAACGCCGCCTGCATGTCGGTGTCGATCACGCCAGGGGCCAGCGAGACGATACGTACCGGATGGGCCTGGCGCTCTTCGTCCAGCGCCACACATCGGCTGAAATGGTCCATGCCGGCCTTGGCAGCGCAATACAGCGCACTGCCGGCCATGGCCCTTCGGCCCAGGCCGGACGAAATATTCAGGATCTTGCGCGGCGCCGACCAATGGCGCGTGGCCGCCAGAAACGCCCCGCACAGCTGCATCGGTGCCTCCAGGTCGACCCGCAACAATCGCTCCATGGCCTGCGGATCGGCCGAATCCAGCGGACCGATCGGATCGACGACACCGGCGTTGTTGATCAGTGTCGCGCTGGCAAAATCCGCGCCGTCCAACCCGGCGAGCCAGCTGCGCAGGCGCTCGGCCACTGGCGCCGAATCGACCAGATCGGCCTGCCATTGCGTGAGCCGGGTCGCGTGCGTGCGGGCCCTGGCAGCCAGCGCATTGGAGGTCTTGCGCGAGATGCACAACAGCACGGTGTCGGGCACGCACAGCTGCTCGGCCATGGCCAGGCCCATGCCACGCGAAGCGCCGGTCAGAATCGTCAGATGTTCCATGCGTCCTCCTTGGCCAGACATTGTGCCCCCATGCGCTCGCAATCCGGATGGCCCAGCCGGTGCATGCCGGCGACAATGGCGGCATCGTCCATCCACCTTGTCAGGATTGCCAACCCATGACTGCACCCTCCACCGGTTTCAGCGACTCGGCGGCCAAATGGAACCAGCGCTTCAAACACGAAGGCTATCTGTTCGGCACTGAACCCAATGTCTATCTGCGCGAACAGGCCACACGCCTGCCGGCCAGCGGCCATGCCTTGTGCGTGGCCGATGGTGAGGGGCGCAACAGCGTCTGGCTGGCGCGCCAGGGCCTGCAGGTCCAGGCCTTCGACCTCTCGCCAGTCGGGGTGGACAAGGCGCGCAAACTGGCGCTGGACGCCGCTGTCCAGGTCGACTACCAGGTGGCTGACTGCGAGTCATGGGCCTGGCCCCACGATCAATTCGATGTGATCGCCGCCATCTTCATCCAGTTCGCCGATCCTGACATGCGCACGCGCCTGTTCGCGCGCATGGTCGATGGCCTCAAGCCTGGCGGCCTGCTGATCCTCCAGGGCTATACCCCCAAGCAGATCGAATACAAGACCGGCGGCCCCGGCATTCTCGCCAACCTGTACACCGAGCAAATGCTGCGCAGCGCCTTCGCCACTATGGATATGCTGCAATTGCGCATGTACGAAGACCACCTGGCCGAAGGGGACCACCACTTGGGACGCTCGGCGCTGGTCGGCATGTGCGCGCGCAAGCGCTGAGGTCCGCGTGTGCAGTTGGCGCGAATGCATCGGCATGACCGCGGGCGACGACTACATCGAACCGCGGATGCGAGCGAGTCTGTTTGTCAGTGGATGGCGTTCACGGCGCGGCCTCGATGGCAAACGACAGGCCGGCATTTTTTTTCAGGCGCTCGATCAGGCGCGCACCCATGGCCGATGCCGGCGTCCAGATGCCGCCAGCGGGATGATTCGCATCCTGCAGCAGGCAAAGCGCCGCCTCGCTGATCATCTTCGACGTCGATCCGTAGCCCGGATCGCGGTCCCCCCTGACGCTGACCCGCAGCGCAGCACCATTGGCATTGCTGCCAATGAAAAGCACGTCGTAAAAGCCCGCCTCACGCTCTGCGCGCGACGGTCCTTCGCCGGGCTTCGGGCCACCATCGCCACCCAAGGACTTGTCGGCCGCAACCGCGTTGGCAATGGCTTCGCCTTTCTCGCCGGCCCCGGTGACCAGCATTTCGTCATATACGAAGTCCCGGCCCCAGGCATGGTTCAGCAGCAAGTTGGAGCGGTGCACGTTGCGCGTGTTGATGGCGGCCATGACGAACGGCGCGACCCACAGGCCCAGCGCCTCGTCGACCATCGGCTTGCTGCCCGAGGGCTGGCGCGGGCCTTCGAATCCCGGTGTCAGTGAGAACGGGTTGCGCAGCAGTTCGTACACCTTCGGGTCCTGGCTTGCCGCGGCCATCGTGGCTTTGAGGCTGGCCGCTGTGCCGCCCGAGAACGTCCCCTTCATCTTGCGTACCCGACCGCGCACCCGATTGGCTGGCGTGCCAAAACGCTGCTGCATCTCTTGCTGCAGCAGCGCTACACCGAGGTCGAACGGAATCGAGTCGAAGCCGCAGGAGAATACGATGCGCGCACCGCTGGCCTGGGCCTGGGCTTCATGCGCGTCGATCATCTGGCGCATCCAGGCCGGCTCACCGCACAGGTCGACATAGTCCACCCCCGCTTGCGCACAGGCCGCGACCATTTCATTGCCATACAACTGGTACGGCCCGACCGTGGTCAGCACCAGCCGGGTGCGCGCCATCAAGGCCAGCAGACTGGCCGCGTCGGCGCTGTCGGCGACGACCAGCGGCGTGTCGACCGGCGCCTGGAGTTGATCGCGCACCTGCGCCAGCTTGGCGACGCTGCGCCCGCCCATGGCCCAGCGTATGCCACTGCCGGCCGGGTATCGCTGCAACAGATATTCGATGACCAGGCGGCCGGTGAAACCGGTGGCGCCGAACACGACGATGTCAAATTCCTTGCTGGTCATGGCGGTTTCTCCCAGTGCTGTTCAGACGCCCCATTGGTCGCGCAACTGGTACCACAAGGCGCCCATCGCCGTAAACGGCACGCGCAGCAGCCGCCCGCCGGGGAATGGATGGTGCGGCAACCGCGCAAAGGCCTCGAAACGGGCGGTGTCACCCTGCATCGCTTCGCCCAGCACCCGGCCGATCAAATGCGTGAAGGTCACGCCATGGCCCGAGCATCCTTGCGAGAAGAAGATGTTGGGCGAAAGCGTGCCGACCTGAGGCAGGCGCGACAGAGTCAGCAGAAAATTCCCGGTCCAGCCGAAATCGATCTGCACGTCCTGCAGTTGCGGAAAGGTCTTGACCATCTGCGGCCGGACCAGCGACTTCACCTCTTTCGGGTCGCGCGCGCCGTAGACCACACCACCACCGTAGATCAGGCGTTTGTCGGCCGACAGGCGGAAGTAGTCGAGCAGGAAGTTGTTGTCCTCGACGCAGTAGTCCGACGGAATCAGTTGATCGGCCAGTGCACCCAACGGCGCAGTGGCAATGACCTGTGTGCCACAGGGCATGGAACGACTGGCCAGCCTGGGCTCCAGGTTGCCGCCATACGCATTGCACGCAACGATCACCTGTGTCGCCCGCACCTGGCCCTGCGCCGTGCGGACCACGGCCGGCGTGCCACGCTCGATCTTCGTCACGCCCGAGCCCTCGTGAATGGTGCCGCCCAGGCTCTCGAACGCGGCTGCTTCGCCCAGCGCCAGGTTCAACGGATGAAAGTGACCGCCAGTCGGGTCCACCAGCAGCGCACTGTAACGGTCCGAGCCCACCAGCTTGTGCACTTCGGCCGGGCTTTCGACCAGGGTCAGGCCGGGATGGCCCCAACGTTCCCACAGGGCTTTCTGCTCGATCAGGCCCTTGGCCTTGGAAGCGTTGGCCGCGGCGAAAATGCCGCCATTCTTGAGATCGCAATCGATCTTGTATTTGGCCACCCGTTCGCGGATCACCTGGGCGCCTTCGAACATCATGCTCGCCAGCGGCTCAGCAACTGCATGACCATAACTTGCTTCGATCACGTCCAGGTCGCGCGAATAGCTGTGCACGATCTGGCCACCGTTGCGCCCGGAGGCACCCCAGCCGACCGACGACTGCTCCAGGATCACGACGCGTTTGCCGGCCTCGGCCAGCGCAATACCCGCCGACAGTCCGGTGTAACCAGCGCCGACGATGCAGACGTCGGCCTGCACGGTGGCGCTCAGGGCTGGCCGCTGCGGCGCCGGATTGGCGCAGTGGGCGTAATAGGAAGGTGCGTGGGCGGACGGGGCCATTTTTGCTTGAAGCATGCAGACGGCGTACGCCGGATGGTCACCAGTCTATTGCAAGACGGTTGGCGCATCGACATATGCCAGCCCGACAACGCCAGCGAACCCTCAGCGTGACGACACGACGATGCCAGCCACGATAAGCCCAAACGCCACCAGGTGATAAGGTTGCGGCGACTCGCCCAGGAAGACAGTGGACATCAGCGCAGCGAACAGCGGCGTCAGGTTGGCAAAGAAACTCGCCACCGCTGGACCTGCCCGTTGCACACCCAGACCCCAGCAGCGATAGGCCAGCACCGCCGGACCCATCGCCACGAACGCCAGCGCAGCGACCAGTGAGCCGCTCCAGCGAATATGGGCATCGGTCAGCGCCCATTCGCCGGCCGTGAACACACTGGACCACATCAGACCGAGAGTCACCTGCGCCAGCAAAAAAGCCGCCCAATCGCTGCGGATGGCCACAGGCTCGGCAGCGCGCGTCAACAACCAGCTGTAACCGGCCCAGCAAAAGGTCGCGCCGAGCATGAACACATCACCAATCACCAGGCGCAGCTCCAGCAACTGGATCAGCTCGCCGCGCGCCAGCACCACCGCCACACCCGCGATCGACAACATCGCGCCCACTAACTGCTGGCGCGACACCTTGGTGTCGAAGAACAGCGCGCCATACGCCAGCATCCACAACGGCGTGCTCGATGCCACCAGCGTCACATTCAGCGGCGTAGACGTCTGCAAGGCCAGGTATTGCAAGGTGTTGTACAGACCCACGCCAAGCAAGCCGAGCAGCGCAAAACGGCGCCAGTGTGGCCACAAGCCGTCCTTGCGGCGCAGCACCCAGCCGCCGAACGGCAGCAGGATTGCAAATGCAATCACCCAACGCAACAGATTCAGCGTGAACGGCGGGACGTCGTCGCGCACCAGTCGACCCACAATCGCGTTGCCTGCCCACATCAGAGGCGGCACGGTCAGCAGCAGCGCGGTCGACGGTGTCAGTCGCTGGGTCATGATCGTGCTCCCGGCACACCCTGACTGCCCGACAGCTGGCAGTCACGCCCGTCCTCGGCGACGTTCATCGCGATCCCTGCATGCGCAGCAGCCGCGCGACCTGCTCGGCCCGCGCATCGTCGATCTCGCGCAGCACATGGGCTACATCCACGGCACCGGCCTTTTGCACGAACCGGCCGGTCAACGTCACCGACGGGTCGAGCAGGCCGCGCTGGTACAGGTCCCAGATCTCGGGGCCGAAGTCGGTGCTCAGGAGTTCCGCAGCAAAGCGCCCGAAGAAGTCGCGCAGATTGGCCACGTCGCGCAGCAACATGCGCTGCGCGTGGTTGTTGCCGGCGGCATCCACCGCCTGCGGCAAATCGATGATGACCGGGCCGTCATAGGCCAGCAGGATGTTGAACTCCGACAGGTCGCCATGCACGATGCCGGCGCACAACATGCGCACCACTTCGAGCAACAGCGTGGCATGGTGCACCCGCGCCTGCTCCGGCGTCAGGTCCACATCGTTGAGTCGCGGTGCGGCATCACCGTCTGCGTCGCAGACCAGTTCCATCAGCAACACACCGTCATGAAAATTGTTCGGTTTTGGCACACGCACGCCAGCACCGGCCAGACGGTACAAGGCATCGACCTCCGCGCTTTGCCAGGCGGCTTCCTGGGCCTGGCGGCCGAAACGCGTGCCCTTGGCCATGGCACGGGCCTGGCGCGAATTCTTCACCTTGCGGTTCTCGGTGTAGTCCACCGCCTGGCGGAAACTGCGCTGCGTGGCCTCCTTGTAGATCTTGGCACACAGCGTCTCGTCGCCGCTACGCACCACATAGACCATGGCTTCCTTGCCGCTCATCAGCTGGCGTACGACGGTATCGATCAGGCCTTCGTCGACCAGGGACTGCAGGCGCGGGGGGGCTTTCATGGAGTGTATTGTCGGTGCTCGACGCTTGATATACCGGCGATGCCGCCAATGGCCCCAACGGCCCGGCCGCAAGATCAACTCCTGAACATCGCGTTCGCGCTACCGGTCGACTTTCCGCGGGTGGCTATGGTAGCGCCGGGGCAGCATGTATGACAATGGCATTCCCGGCGCGACGCACGGATCGCCCCGGTTGCGGTACAACATGCCAAAGGCAAGACCGGGAGGCTCCGACACCATGCAAAACTCAGTACCCGCCGCCATGGAACTGCAGGTCTCGCAGTGGTTCAACACCAGCGTGAATTTGCGCCTGGCCGATCTGCGCGGCCGCGTCGTCGTGGTCCATGTTTTCCAGATGTTGTGTCCCGGCTGCGTGGAGCACGGTTTGCCGCAAGCCCAGCGGATCGCCCAGGCTTTTGCCAAGCGCGAGCTGACGCTGATCGGCCTGCATTCGGTGTTCGAACACCATGCGGTAATGACACCCGCCGCGCTGGAGGTGTTCCTGCACGAATACCGCATCCGCTTTCCGGTCGCGGTAGACCTGCGCGGCGAGCCAGGTCCTTTGCCGCGCACGATGCAGGCCTGGCAACTCGAAGGTACCCCCAGCCTGCTGGTATTCGATCGCCAGGGCCGGCTGAGGCTGCGCCAGCTGGGTCAGGTCGACGACCTGCCACTGGGCGCCTTGCTCGGCGAATTGCTGGCACAACCGGCCTGAGCGCGTCAGGCGCACCTGAGTTGATGCAGTGTGAGCTCGGGCAGGCAATTCAGCCGTACGTCAACCACCGAAGAACCACATCCGACCGAGGTATAGCCGGCCATCGATCGGTACTGCCAGGGGCCACGCACGAACGCACGCGGCGTGGGTGTGTCGGTCAGGATTGGAATGCCGCCGGGCAGACAGATCTGGCCGCCATGGGTATGGCCGCTGAGCATCAGGTCGACACCGGCGTGGGCGGCCTGGCGGTAGGGCTCGGGGGTGTGCGAGAGCAGCAGAACGCACTCGTCGGCCAACACGTCGGCCATGGCCTTGTGCAGGTTGTGGGTGCGAAAGTAGTGTGCATCGTCGATGCCGACGATGGCCAGCGCGGCTTCAGCGCGCTGCCAGTGGTTGGCCTCGTTCATCAGCACCGGAAAACCCCGCTGCTCCATGCCGGGCACCATACGGATCGAATCGTGGTTGCCCAGCACCGCATGCACCCGCTCGCCCAGGTGCGGACGCAGCAGTTCCAGTGCGTCGAGCACGGCCTGATAAGGACCGAAGCAGTGAAACCGGAAATCGCCGGTCAACACGCAGGCATCGAAACGCAACCCTTGCACGCGCTCGATCAGATGTCCCAGAAAACCCGGGTCCATGTCCAGATGCGGATCGCTGATGTGCAGCAAGGTGGTGCCGTCCAGCGCAGCGGGAAGGCGCGCCAGGCGCACGGTGTTGTGACGCAACTGGATGTTCAGCACATTGCGCCGTCCGCGTCGGCGCAGGCCCCCGAGCGTGAGTCCGGCGCGGATCAGCCGGTGCGACAGCCCCGGACGCGCTTGGCGCTCGCCCTCGAGACCGAGTCGCTGGCGCAGAAAAGTCGCGCCAATACGCTCACCCAGCTGTGCCAGTGCGCGTTGTTCTTCAGGGTCGCAGTCGGTCAGTTGCATAGTGACGTGCCGGCGATGGGCCGCCAGCTATTGTCGTCGAACCCGACCGCGGGTTCAGATCAGCGGAACACCACCGTCTTGTGGCCGTCGAGCAGGATCCGGTGTTCGGCATGCCACTTGACGGCACGCGCCAGCACCGCACTTTCGGTATCCCGACCCAGTGTGGTCAAGGTTCCGACGTCCATGCCATGGCTGGCGCGGGCCACGTCCTGCTCGATGATCGGGCCTTCGTCCAGATCGCCGGTCACATAGTGCGCCGTGGCGCCGATCAGCTTGACGCCACGGTCATGCGCCTGCTGGTACGGCCGGGCTCCTTTGAAGCTGGGCAGAAACGAGTGGTGGATGTTGATCGCGCGGCCGGACAATTTGCGGCACAGATCGTCCGACAGAACCTGCATGTAGCGCGCCAGCACCAGCAGTTCTCCACCCTCGGACTCGAACAGGTCGAGCAGCTTGGCTTCGGCCGCTGCCTTGGTGTCCGCCTTGACCGGGATATGGTGGAACGGAATGTTGTAGCTCGCCGCCAGCTGGTAGAAGTCGCGGTGGTTGGAGACGATGGCGCGCACCTCGATCGGCAACACCCCCGAACGCAGCCGAAACAGCAGGTCGTGCAGGCAATGGCCGTGTTGCGACACCATGATGACGGTCGGGATCGGCCGTGCCGCCGCAGCGAAACGCGCCTTCATGCCGAATTCGCCCGCCAGCGGAGCAAACAGCTCGTCCATCTGCGCGGGTGTCTTGGCGTCGGA
>JBDTMH010000086.1:0-16403 GCA_039934375.1 Burkholderiaceae bacterium
GTGTCGCGCGCTACCGTGCTGGCCGGGTTGGGAGGCCGCTGGATTTTACCTGCTCATGCCAGGCCCAACCACTGCGCGGGAAACCCCCGGGGAAAGGCTGAACCGCTGCCGCCTTGCGCAATCGGTGTTGCTGATCAGGAGGCACCGACGGCCGGCTTTGCCGGTCGGTCAAAAAACCACAGCGCGACGACCAGCGCCAGCGCCATGACGGGCATGCCGATCGGGCGCACGATGCCCACCACCAGTGGCGAGATGATCAGGAAGAAGCGCAAGGCCCAGCTGTAAAGCAGCCCGGCGCGCTTGACGTAATCCTTGGCCATGACGATCAGTGCCGCACGCTCGGGCGACGCCACTGGCATGGACATCACGAAACCGGCGTGGCTGTAATACCGCATGGCCATGGCCGAGCAAACATAGGATGCGAACAAGGTAACCATCAGCAGGACTTCAAGCACGATCCGCAGCGACGGCGTTCCGTCGAAGCTGGCCGTTTCAATGGTGTTGCTGGCCAGGCTGACACTGCCCATCAATGCCAGCGCCGCGGTCGACGCGGCGATGGTGGCCGACATCAGCGAATTGCGCAAGGCCTGCACAGCAACGATTTCGAATCCGGGCTGGCGGCTCATGGCGTCGACCCAGCTCCCACGCATGGCTGCATGGGCCGAGCGGGCGATTCGGTCGGGATGGCGCCACCCGACCCAGATCACCCATACCTCATACATGAAGAATATCGCGCTGCTCACGGCAAAGGCAATCCAGTTCTGGTCGGCGCTCATGGGGTAGTCTCCGCCTTAAGGGTTACGGTGCGATCCGCCTTCGGAGCGGCCGGCCGATGCCGGCGTGCGGTTCAGCGATCGCGTCGCCGCTGTTGCCAGGCCAGCAATTCACCGATGAATCCACGGCGGAACGCAACCACGCAGACAACGAAGATCGACCCGATGATGACGGTGACCCACGAGCCGACACGATCGGCCAGAAAGTTCTGCAAGCCGATGATGGTGAAGGCGCCAAGTACCGGCCCGGCGAAGGTGCCCATGCCCCCGAGCAGGGTCATCAGTATGACCTCGCCGGACAGCGACCAGTGCGCGTCGGACAAGGTCGCGAAGCCGAGCACGACGGTCTTGACCGAGCCAGCCAGCCCGGAGATGCCGGTCGACAACACGAACGCCAGCAATTTATAGCGATCGACCTCGTAACCGAGCGACACGGCACGTGGCTCATTCTCGCGAATCGCCTTGAGCACCTGGCCGAACGGCGAATGCACGATACGCACGATACCCAAAAATACCGCCACGAAGATTGCAACGACGAAGTAATACATGGTCAGCGGCTCGCTCAGCGGCAAGACGCCAAAAAGCATGCCGCGCGGCACACCCTGCAAGCCATCCTCGCCGCCGGTGAATGGCACCTGCAACCAGACAAAATACACCATCTGAGCCATCGCCAATGTGACCATCGCGAAATAAATGCCCTGGCGTCGGATCGCGATCAGCCCCACACCCAGGCCCAGCACCGCACCGAACAGCGTGCCGACCAGGATGCCAAGTTCCGGCGAAAAGCCTCCACTGCGCACCAGCCAGCCAGTGACATAGGCCGAAGCACCGAAAAATGCAGCATGGCCGAACGACAGCAGACCCGTGTAACCCAGTAGCAGGTTGAAAGCACAGGCGAAGATCGCGAAGCACAGCGCCTTCATCATGAATACGGGGTACAGACCGATGAATGGCGCGATCAGCAGCAATACGAAGCCGACCAGCCAGGCCAGCTGGGCCGACTTCGATACCGCAGATACCTTGGAGGCGACCGCCATCATGGCTCCTTGCCGAATAACCCGGCCGGCCGAAACATCAGCACCAGCGCCATGATGACAAAGACAACGATGTTCGACGCCTCGGGATAGAACACCTTGGTCAGGCCTTCGATCAGCCCCAGCGCCAGCCCGGTCAGGATGGACCCGAGGATAGACCCCATGCCGCCGATCACGACGACGGCGAAAACGATGATGATCAGGTTGCTGCCCATCAGCGGCGTCACCTGGATCACTGGCGCTGCGAGCACACCCGCCAATGCGGCAAGCCCGGCGCCGGCACCATAGGTCAGCATGACCATGATCGGAACGTTGATGCCGAAGGCCTGAACCAGCGTCGGGTTTTCGGTGGCGGCGCGCAGATAGGCTCCAAGCCGGGTGCGCTCGATGACGAACCAGGTTCCAAGACAGACCGACAGCGATGCGAAGACGATCCAGCCACGGTAATTGGGCAGGATCATGAAACCGAGATTGGTAGCGCCCTGCAGCAGCTCCGGGACCGGATAGGACTGGCCAGAGACACCGAATTTCTCCCGGAACAAACCCTCGGCGATCAGCGCCAGGCCGAAGGTCAGCAGCAGGCCGTAGATCGGATCGATCTTGTACAGGTGCTTGAGCAGCGTACGCTCGATGACAACGCCGAGCGCGCCCACCACCAGCGGCGCAACCACCAGCGCCGCCCAGTAATTCATGCCGAATTGGTCCATGCCGATCCAGGCGACATAAGCGCCAACCATGTACAACGCGCCATGCGCGAAGTTCACGATGCCCAGCAGGCCGAAAATGACAGCCAGGCCCAGGCTCAGCATCGCATAGAACGAGCCGTTGACCAGGCCGAGCAGCAATTGGCCCAGAAAGGCCTGAATCGGGATGCCGAATATATCCATGAGGTTGGCGTAAAGCAGTCGCTTGTCAGGGCGAGCGGCAGGACCACCAGGTCATGCCGCCCGGCTCAGACCATTATTTCCAGAGCGGACACTTCGAATCGGCCTTGGCGGTCCAGGCCTCCTCGCCCTTGAACGTATAGGCAATCTTGTAGTAGTCCCACGGTTCGGTCGACTCGGAGGGCTTCTTCACCTGCATCAGGTACATGTCGTGCACCATGCGACCGTCCGGGCGGATGAAGCCACCCTTGACGAAGATGTCGTTGATCTTGGACTTGTGCATATGCGCGAGAACCTTGTCACCGTCGTCGGAGCCAATGGCCTTGACGGCCATCAGGTACTGCAGCGCAGCCGAGTAATCGCCGGCCTGCAGCGAAGAGGGCATGCGCTTGATCTTGTCGAAGAACTGGCGGCTCCAGGCACGGCTTTCGGTGTCACGGTTCCAGTACCAGCTGTCGGTCAGGTACATGTCTTGCGTCGCCTTGAGGCCCAGCGAGTGGATGTCGTTGATGAACATCAGCAACCCGGCGAGTTTCATCGTCTTGGTGACGCCGAACTCGTTGGCCGCCTTGATCGAGTTGATCGTGTCGCCACCCGCGTTGGCCAGGCCCAGGATCTGTGCCTTGCTCGCTTGCGCCTGCAGCATGTACGAGGAGAAATCACTGGTCGCCAAAGGATGCTTGACCGACCCGACGATGGTGCCGCCAGCAGCCTTGACCACCGCTGCCGTGTCGTTTTGCAACGCTTCGCCGAACGCGTAATCAGCGGTCAGGAAAAACCAGGTCTTGCCACCTTGTTTCACAATCGCATTGCCGGTACCCTTGGCCAGCGCGACGGTGTCGTAGGCCCAGTGCACGGTGTACGGTGTGCATTGGTCGTTGGTCAACGCCGACGTCGCCGCACCGACCGACAGGAACGGCTTCTTCTTCTGTGCAGCAATCTTGGCCATGGCCAGATTGGTGCCCGAACTGGTTCCGCCGATCAGCATATCCATGCCCTCGGTATCGAACCACTCACGCGCCTTGGTTGCGGCGATATCGGCCTTGTTCTGGTGATCAGCGACCAGCAGCTCAATTTTCTTGCCGTTGATCGCCCCGCCCATGGCGGCAATCGCCATGCGAATCGCCTCGGCGCCCGCCGGCCCGTCAATGTCGGCATAAAGCCCGGACATGTCGGTGATGAAACCGATCTTGATGACGTCTCCGGAAATCTGGGCTTGCGCCGGCGCGCTGGCGCCGAACATCGTGACTGCAGCGAGGCTGCACGCTGCAACAATTTTCTTCAGTTTCATGGTTTGCTCCTGGGGTTGAAATAATTATGGATGTCCCGTCGTCATCAGACGCCGAGGTATTCATGCAGACTGTCCCGTCGGGCGGGTAGTTCGGCTTGCGTGAATTCCTGTATCACCTGGCCGTGCTCCATGACCATGAACCGGTCGGCCAACTTGGCTGCGAACACGAAGTTCTGCTCGACCATCACGATGGTGAAACCCTGCTTGCGCAAGGTCGCGACCATCTCTGCCAGCTTCTGTACGATGACGGGGGCCAGGCCCTCGGAAATTTCGTCCAGCAGCAGCAGCTTTGCGCCGGTACGCAGGATGCGGGCAACGGCCAGCATCTGCTGCTCGCCACCGGAAAGACGCGTTCCCTGGCTTGCTGCGCGCTCGCGCAGGTTGGGGAACATCTCGTAGATCTGCGCCAGTTCCATGCCGCCATCGGCCAGCACGGGCGGCAGCATCAGGTTTTCTTCTGCTGTCAGGCTGGAGAAGATGCCCCGCTCCTCCGGGCAATATCCGATGCCCAGCCGCGCGATCTTGTGCGTGGACATGGCAATGGTCTCGGTGCCCCGCACCTTGATGGAGCCTTTGCGGCTGCCGATCAGGCCCATGATGGCCCGCATCGTGCTGGTACGCCCGGCACCGTTGCGACCCAGCAGCGTCACGACCTCGCCTTCGTTGACATGGAAATCGACACCATGCAGCACGTGCGATTCACCGTACCAGCCCTGCAGGCCCTTGACCTCGAGAAGCGGCACGGCCATCAGTGCGCACCCGTGAGTTCTGTGCTGGCGCTGCCCATGTAGGCCTCGATCACCGCCGGATCCTTTGATACCTCGGCATAGGACCCTTCCGCCAGTGTCCGGCCACCCTGCAACACGGTGATCGTGTCGGCAATGCTGGAGACCACACTCATGTTGTGTTCAACCATCAGCACGGTGCGACTGGCCGCCACCTTCTTGATCAGTTGCCGGATGCGGTCGACGTCTTCCAAACCCATGCCCTGGGTCGGCTCGTCGAGCAGCATCAGCTTGGGCTCCATGGCCAGCGTCGTGGCGATCTCCAGCGCCCGCTTGCGACCGTAAGCGAGTTCGCCGGCGGAGCCAAGCGCATAACTCTCCAGGTCCACCTCATGCAGCAACTCGAGCGCACGGGCGTCGAGCTTGTGCAGGCTGCTCTCGGACTTCCAGAAATGGAACGAAGTGCCGAGTTTGCGTTGCAGTGCGACGCGAACGTTCTCGAGCACCGACAGATGCGGGAATACCGACGAGATCTGAAACGAACGGATGACGCCGCGCCGCGCAATACGGGCTGGCGATTCGTCGGTGATGTCACGCCCCTCGAACAGAATCTGGCCGGAGCTCGGCTTGAGGAACTTGGTCAGCAGGTTGAAGCAGGTGGTCTTGCCGGCGCCATTGGGGCCGATCATCGCGTGGATGCTGCCGCGGCGCACCTTCAGATTCACATTGCCGACTGCGACGAAACCCTTGAATTCCTTGGTAAGGTCACGGGTTTCCAGCACAAACTCGCTACCGCTCATGCCGCCCCTGCATCGCTAACCACGGTGCCACCGGTTGCAGACGCAGGTGCCGTAGGCGCACCCGGGCTCGTCCAGGAACCGATCATCGCAACTTCTTCCTCCGCATCGAACGAATACGTCACGAAACTTGTCAATCGGGAGCCTCTAAAAAAATTCATCATGGGCTTCCATGCCGGCGACATGGAGACTCAGCCTTGCAATCGGGCCCGGGTAAATATGCAGTCTCCAGCATGCCATCCATTGCGGACCAGTATAGGCTGAAAAACATCGAGATCTCCGGATTGCGCCACCAGAATGCCGGGGATCAGGTTCAAGCTCAAGCACTCTCAAATACGTGCGTTGCGCCGAGCGCCGCTGCATCCAGGTGCAGGGTCGAGCGCCGACACGCGCAGTGGCAGCGCGCGTATGCGGGATGACGGAAACCCGGGATCGGCATAGACTGCAGCCATGGATCACGCCAACCGTGAACACTGATCGGAGTCTCCCATGAGCCATATCGACCGTCTGGTTGAACAACACATCCGCGAGTCGGAATTGCACCTCAAGCACATCGACGAGATGATGCAAAAGGCCGTCGAGGCCAAACGGCGCAGCCAGGTCGGCGGCTCGCCGGATCTGGCAATGGTGGAGCGCGACCGCATGCGGCTGGCGCAAGAACTGCATGGCCTGCGCAACGCACCACGGCCCGCATCCGAAGAAGTCGCCGAACGCAGCAAGGGTCTCACGGCCATGTTGAAGTCCGTCGGCGCTGAATTCGAGAAGGCCCTGGTGGCCGTCGTCGACCCGAACAAACACTGAGCGGCGCCCAGGCACGATCGATGGCGCACGCGTCAGCTTACCGTGGAGCGGGATGCGGGAATCGAACCCGCGGCTCTAGCTTGGGAAGCTAGGGTATTGCCACTATACGAATCCCGCGGCCTGCAGCGAGTTTACGTGATCGGCCCCCAACCGGAACAGCCCTGGGCCTATCGGTCCCTCCGCGCCTGGGTCCGGCGCAATCCGGCATCAACCTTGGCGGCTGCGGCAGGCTTGCGCTTCCTGCCGGCATCCGGACGGGCGGTCAAGCCCGGCGGCGACGCGGTGGTGTCAATACGCGCCTGATCGAGCCACAGCAAGATCTCGACGTGGGCCATATACCGCTCGAGGTAGGCTGGCGAAATTTCCTGCATCCGGCGCAGTGCGCGCAACACCAGCAAATGCGAATTCAACGGCCCCGGGTTTGCCGGAACCTTCTGCTGTGAGCGCGACAACTGGCGCTCGACGCTGAGCCGGGTCCAGGAATCGCGAAAGTGGCGCAGGGTCTTCAACTCGGTTGGCGCGACCGCCACGGATGGCATGGCGCCCTGCTGGTCGATCAGGTCGACGAGATCCCCCAAGGGGCCGCGCCGGGGCAGCAATTCCAGCCGATCCATTTGCCTGCGCAAGACCCGCAAGTCGCCGTCGGCATGCAGGCGCTGACATTGCGCGGCGGCATCCGGATGCCGCTGCACCAGCCCCGGCATGGCCTGCGCGAGCGCAGCCAACGCGATGGCGTACCGCGCGCGATACGCCGCCAACGCACTGGCCAGCCTGGCATCCAGCGTTTGCCGCAGCGCACCCTGATGGCGCGCCGCCCGTCGCGCCAACGCCTCGATGAACCGGAAGCGAACCGGATCCAGCCGCTGCGCACCGCAGGCGCGCAAAGCGGCAATGCCAGCATCCACGTCCGGCGCCGAGGTCTGGTTCGGGTCCACTGTCTCGGACCCGGCCTTGTCGGTCTCAGCGCTGGGACGGCTCATCGGCAGTTTTCGGCACCGGTGCCATTTCGACCCGCCGGTTAAGGGATCGGCCTGCGCCATCGGCATTCGACGCCACCGGCTGCTCGCGACCGAAAGCGGCGGCAAACACCGAGGCCGACGGCAGGCCTTCATCGATCAGCGCCCGCGTCACCGTCAATGCACGCTGGGCTGACAATTCCAGATTGTCGGCAAACTGGCGGTTGCCATCCCGCACCAGTCGGTCATCGGTAAAGCCGCTGACCATCAGCAGTTCATTGCGCGCCGCCAGGTAGCTGCGCAGCGGCGCCGCCAGGCTCCTGAGCAATTGCCGCCCCTCAGGCTGCAACTGGTCGGAATTGAGCGAGAACAGCACACTGCCGCTGATACCGATGCGGCCGTTGTGCAGGGTCACCCGTCCGGTGGCCAGCGGAATCGCCAGTGCCTTCTCCAGCGTCATGCGCCGTTGCTCCTCGTGCTGCCGCTTCTGGACCTCGGCCTGCAGTGAGCTGGCCAGTTCCAGCTGCACGCCGACGACTGCGACCAGCAGCAACACGAATGCGCCCAGCAGGCCGGCCATCAGGTCGCCGAACACGGCCCAGATCGGTGCGGTCAGCTCCGGGCTGGTCTCGAGATCCTCCATCAGGCCACCTCGCTGACCTGTGGCGCGTGGCGGATCGCCAGCCCTTGCAGGTCTTCGACGATCTGCTTCTGCGACGAGATGCTCAGGTCGACGATTTCCCGCGCCTGCGCCACGTAGTAGGCGAGCTGTTCGTCGCTGCGCGATGTCGACTTGCTCAGCGCGGCTTCGATGCGCTGCAGATGGGTTGTCATGGCTTCGCTCGACTCGCTGAACAACTGGACCGCCACGCCAAAGGATTCACCCATGCTGGCGATCTCGACCGCACTGCCGGTCGCCTGCTCGGCAAGCGCCGTCATCTTGCCGGACTCCTGGGTGATCGTCTGATCGAACCGTGCACTCGCCTGTGCAAGCATCGCGGTCGACGCCTGCACCAGCGTGTCGATGGCACTGCGTTGCTCGGTGGCGCCCTGGTTGATCGCACCGAGCAAGTTACCCAGCGTATCCATGATGCGGCTGCGCTCCTGCAGCATCTGGTTGTCGCGCACCATGCTGTCGGACAGCTTTTCGCGCAAGGCGCCCACCACTTCGGCTGCCGCGCGTGGCGCTTCTGAGGCGGTTGCGATCAGGCGGGACATCTCGTCGATCGTGTCCCGCGCATGTTGCGCGGCCTGCGCCTGCATTTGCTGCGCCGTCTGCGCCAGTGTATGGCAGATCTGCTCCTGCTGGGCCTGCGCGCGCTCGCCCACCTGCTGCCATTGGCTCTGCAGCGACTGTGCCACGCTCGTGGCCGTCGCGTCGAACCGCTCGGCAACGCCATCAAGCTGACGCTGCGCCGTTTCGGCCATCTGCGCGTGCAGTTGCGTTGTCTGCTGTGCCAGTGCAGCAACGGCCCGTTGCGCATCCACTTGCGAGCTCTGTTGGCGCGCATCCACCGATTCCAGCATCGACGCGGAGCGCTCGGCGAAGGTGTCGGTGAAACCGGCCAGGGCCTGCTGCAGGCCACAGGCCATGGCTTCGCTGCTGCTCTCGTGCCGCTTCAGCGTACTGGCCCAGACGTCGGCAACCGCACTGACCGTGGTGTCGAAGCGGGAGGCCAGGCCATCGAGTTGTTGCGCGACGGATGCGGCCAGCTTCTGCTGGAACAACCCGGTCTCGCGCGTGATACCCGCCATCGTGGCCTCGACGGCCGGCTGCAGCGTCGCACCAGCAAGCCGGGCGCTCTCTACCAGGCTTTGCTTCAGCGACCGGTCGACCGACGTGGCCAGTTCGGCGTACGTGCTCTGGGCATGCTGGTGAAAACGATCCTGGCCGACCAGCAGGCGTTCCTGCAAACCCTCGTTGTGACGCTCCGTCTGCGCCATCATCGCCTGCATCCTCTCGAATAACTCGGGCAACACCCGGGCCTGCAACTGCACACTTTCGAGCGTCTGCGCACGCTGGTGGGCGAGTGTGAATGTGCGCAAACTGGTCGCGATACGGGAGTCGAGCACCTGCGCGGCCTGCATTCGTTCGCGCCTGCACAATGCCGAGACCAGGCCCAGCATCGCCGATGCGGCCACGCCAGCCACCGAGGTACCGAAAGCCAGCCCCAGGCCTTTCACCGGTGCCGCCAGCGCTGTGCGAATCGTCGGCAAGTCGGTTGTGCTCTCCAGCGCCATGACGGCGCCGTTGAGCGTGACCACCATACCCAGGAAGGTACCCAGCATGCCTAGCAGCACCAGCAGTCCGACCAGGTATGGCGTGATCGACGGGCCGGGCAACCCGACGCGCTCGCCTTCGATGCGCAGTCGCACCGCGTTGCGCAGCGAAGGATGCAGCGTGGCGAGCCAGCCGCCGAGGTCGCTGACAGTGTCGGGCAAGGCCGCCAGCGCCGACTGCAACGTGGCGCTGGCCTGGCGGAAGCGGTACAGCTCTGCCGCGCCCATCAGATAGAACGCACCGATCAGCAGCGTCACCGTCAACGCCAGCATGTGAGAGCCGAGGTAGCCGTACCCGACCCAGGCGACGACGCCCAGGCCAACGACAAATGCGGCCAGGCCGAGTGTTCTGTTCATGTCTGTCCCGTGGCTGTAGTGCCGATTGCTTGCATCATTCCCTCGATCGGCTGCAGGCGCAGATCGAGCTCCGCCAGCAGCATCCCCCGCATCGTCTGGCGCAGGTCCGGCATGTCGCCCGGTGCGCCAGCGTCGCCTTCCTGTCCGTCGCCTGGCCCAGATTGCGGTACGCGTGCTGCCCTTGCCCAAGCCTTGAAGCGCCGCTCCAGCAGTTCCGGAACCCGGGACAACACGCGGCGCTGGTGCGCGAGCAGCGCCGTGTCGAGTACCGCGTCGAGCGCCGCAAGCCGGTGCAGGTCGGGTGACGCCATCGCCGCGACCCCGCGTACCCTGGCACGCAAAGCGCCGATGCGCTCCTCCATGCCGCGCTGGTGCGCCTGATACCGGCGCCGATAAAGCGGCAACTCGACCATATCCAGCCCCGACGACGCTGACAGGCCGTCGTTCTTGCGTGGCCTGTCGGCGGCAAACATCGAATCCAGCGCGATGGCATCAAGCAATTCCTTGCGCACCCGCGCAACGTCCTCCCGGGCCGCGGCCATGGCACATGCCCCGGACGATGCATCAGCAGCCACTTTGCCGCGCCGGACCTCGTTGTCCAGCGCACCGGACAATGCAATCGCATCGGTCCAGGCGACCCAATGGCTCAACGTCTCGGCAAGGGTCTGATCCGAATCGGCCGCTGTGGCGATATCGAGACTGGCAAGCAGTCGAACCAGGGGTGAACGGTTGAAACTCGTGTGCGTGGAGAACTGGCTTTGCGCCATTGCAGAATTTCAAGGGAAACCGTCGATTTTACGGTACACGTCTGCGATGCTCCGCCACCGGGACCACCGACGCATTGTGAAAGAAGGAAGTGCATCGCTCAACTTCGTCGGCGACACGTCGTCGGCGATGTGCCGGTGCTGTTTTCGAAGCTGCGCAGCGCCGCCACGATTTCGTCGGGCGGAATCACTGGCGACGCGGCTTGCTGCCCCAGCATCAGGGCCGGTAACGCGATCGCTTGCTGATTCATCGGGAAAATTGCCGGCGCGGGTCAGGTTATGGCCATGTGCAATGGGAAAATGGCGCGGCTGGTTACCGGCGGCCAGCGGCGTCCCAACTCTGGAGTCCACATGTCTGCACAGCCTCGTCCGGCCGGTATCTATCCGATGCTTTACGCTTTTTTCGATCGTGATGGCGCTCTGGACCGCGCGGCGATCCGCCGCCAGGTCGATGCCTGCGTCGCCAACGGCGCCCACGGCGTGGCAGTGCTCGGACTCGCCACCGAAGTATCGAAGTTGACCGAGGCCGAACGCCATACGCTGGTCGAGTGGGTCGGGGCCGACCTTGACGGGCGACTGCCGCTGGCGGTGACCGTGTTCGGTGAAACGCCAGAGCAGCAGATCGCAGCAGGCCGCCACGCGAAGGACTACGGCGCGTTGTGGCTGATCCTGCAGCCGCCGCGATCGCTTGGCTCCGGCGATGCGGCGCCGCTTCAATTTTTCGGCTCGATCATGGACCGGCTCGACATGACACTGGCGATCCAGAACGCGCCCGAATACATCGGGGTCGGCCTGAGCGTCGACGGCATCGCCGCGCTCGCGAAAAACCATGCCAACTTCGCCGTGCTCAAGGGTGAGGGACCGGTGCTGGTAATCCGTGAGGTCATCGAACGCACCGACGGAAAACTTGCAGTATTCAACGGGCGCGCCGGGCTCGAGCTCATCGACAACCTGCGCGCCGGCTGTGCCGGCATGGTACCTGGCGTGGATTTTGTCGATCGGCAGTCGCGGGTGTTCGACCTGATGCGCGCCGGCCGCGAGGCCGAGGCCGAAGCGGTGTATCGCGAAGTGCTCCCCGGCATCGTTTTTGCCATGGCCTCGATCGATCACCTGGTGTGCTACGGCAAGCGCATCGCCGCGCACAGGCTGGGCATCGCCGAGGTCATCGACCGGATGCCGGCGCTGGCGCCGACCGCGTTTGGGCTGGGCTGCGCTAAGCGCATCGCTGATTCGCTCGGTGCGTTGCGCTGAGCGGAATCGCTTGCATGCCTGAAAAGCAAGACCTGGCAGTTTGCGGTCAGCCAACTTGGTGCCGCCAATTCCCACGGAGGATTCAAAACGGATGCTCCCAGGAATCAGGTCACAATTGAAAAGATACCTATTCAGGCAGCCTGACTTTTCCGAAGGTTGACAAGCTTGCTGCGCCGGTTCGCGAGCAACTTTGATTTTCCGAGGAGCGGGAAAATTTAGCCAAATCAGATTCACTTGGGCGCAACAGAACACGCATGGCCACCAGATATCTCCCCATTTTTCTACGATATTCCGCCTCCCCCCGGCTTGAGAATTTTGCCCTTCTTGCGGGGATCGAAGCAGCGGTGCGGGGGATGGTTATCTCTGTCATGCCGCTTGTCGCTTATGAAGCATTGGGCAACGCGGGAGCCGTGTCGCGCGTCTATTTCATTGCTGGCATCGTGTCGCTGGTCTGGGGCCTGATGGTGCCCTGGGCCACGCGCCACGTGCCACGGCGCTGGATGTATTCGGTGGGGGCGTTGCTGTATTTGGTGGCGATGTCGCTGGCGGTCACCGGAGGGAAAACCGCGATACCGTTGGCGCTGATGTCGATTGCGATGGCAACGGCGACAACCTTCGTCTGCTTCAACGCCTATGTGCTCGATTATGTGCAACGCGCCGATCTTGGCCGTGGCCAGACGATGATCATGGTCTACGCCGGTGCCCCCTGGGCGATTGGTCCGGTGATGGGGGTCTGGTTGCGCCACATCTGGGCTCCCCTGCCATTTATCGTGGCCTCAACCCTTGCGCTGGCGCTGCTGACCACGTTCTGGATCCTGCGGCTTGGCAATGGCAAGCAGATCACCCGCGCCAAGGGGCCGGCGCTTAACCCGCTGGCCTATCTGGGCAGGTTTTTTGCCCAACCTCGTTTGATTGCAGGTTGGCTGTTTGCGGTGATCCGGTCCTGCGCCTGGTGGGTCTATGTCGTCTATCTGCCGATCTTCTGCATCGAAACGGGTCTGGGCGGCAATGTCGGTGGCGTGGCGCTGTCCGTCTCGAACGCTTTGTTGTTCACCTCGCCGCTCATGTTGCGTCAGGTGCGCAGATATTCTGTGCGGTTGTCGTTGCGTCTCGCATTTGCCTATTGCGCCATCTTCTTCATTGCGGCGACGCTTCTGTCACCCTGGCCCTGGCTGGTCGTGTCCTGCTTGATGGCGGCAGGGATTGGTCTTGTTCTGCTGGATCTGATCGGCGGGCTGCCTTTCATGATGGCGGTAAAGCCATCCGAGCGGACAGAAATGGCGGCCGTTTATTCCAGCTTTCGCGACGTCTCCAGCGTGGTTACGCCCGGCGCAGCCTACCTTTTGTTGCTGGTGGCCCCGCTTGCCAGCATCTTTGCCGCCAGCGGAATAGGTATGGCCATTGGCTGGACGATCGCCGGTCAGTTGCACAAACGTCTCGGGGCCAAGCGGCTGTCAAACGCGAAGTGCAGCAATGCTGGCACAAATGCAGACTGCAGTTAGCCTGGCGGGCGCGCTTCAAGGCCAGCAAGGCAACACTGGTGAAGATCTGCGCCCGGTAGGCAAAAGATCCGGCGTGTTCCTTGGTCAGCACACGCACGATTGTATTCAACAGGCACGTCGATGCGGCGCAATTCCGTTCAGTGGCTTTGACGTGACCGGCACACAACTGCGCCGATCGGTTTTGGCGCGTAGTCCCATCGAAAAAGTGCGCGCTTTGTTCCGGGATACGAGCGCAAGCACTCGGATGCGCGCCGCGGCCTTAACACGGGTGAATCGGTTGATGTGATCGCGCTCAGCGTCTTAAAATGGGAAACGTCCTGAACTTGTTGAGGGGGTTTGCTCAGCTCATGCGTCACATTTCCTATCGGGCACAGTGGTTCCGTCATGTCATTGCAACAAGCCTGATCGCAATGGCCTCGCTGGGCGCAAGCGCGCAGGTGAAGCTGGACATCTCGGTTCCCGAGCGACCGAATGAGCTTCACGCGCTTGATGCAGCCCGCTTTGCCGAACGGGTGGCAAGGGAGACCAATGGCGCGGTCCTGATGACCACGCACCCTAATGGCACTTTGGGTGTCAAGCAGAATGAATCATTGGTCGCCATAGGCGAAGGCGTGGTACCAATGGGCAATTTCGTGCTGTTCCTGAATGCCAGCCGTAGTTCCGTTATGGCGATCGAAAGCTTGCCGTTCCTTGCCGGCGACGAGGTTCAACTCAAGCTATTGCACAAGCATTTCCGCCCAATATGGGAGGCCATCCTGGCCAAGAACAACCAGAAGGCGTTGTACCTCGTACCCTGGCCCAACCACTTTTTCTTCGTCAAGAAGCCATTGACCGGCATGGACGATCTCAAGGGGCTGAAGATGCGCGCCCAGAATCAGCTCACGACCGACTGGATCAGCCGCTTGGGAATGACGCCGGTGCCAATGGGGAGCTACCGGGAAACCCTTCCGGCGCTGGGTTCCGGCATGCTGGATGGCGTAGCCACCTCGGCAGTGAATGCCGTGGCGCTGAAGTATTGGGATTTCATGAAATACGGCTACGTGACCAACCACATCTGGGCTTCGAACGTCATGTCGATCAATCTGGACGCCTGGAAGAAACTCACGCCGGCACAGCAGGCAACCATTGAACGCATCGGCAAGGAAATGGAGCCGCAGTTTTGGGAAGCGAGCAAGCAGGATAACGAGAAGTGGGTCGCCCAACTCAGGGCCAACGGCATGACCATCGCGCCGGCGCCCAAAGGGATGATCGATGAAATGGCCAAACGTACCAGTCCACTTTGGGAAATCTACGCCAAACCGACAGGGGATGAAGTGTCGTTGGCCGCGCTGTCCGCCTATCGCAAGGAAGTCGGCAAGTAGTTGCTGACGCGTGATGGCGTGTTGATCGGGAAGCGGACGAACTGAACCGCCCCGGGTTTCGTGGAGGTTGGTTGGTTTAAGTCAGGTCTCCACTGTGGAGGTCTGACTGGCGAGATGCCGGTAGTCGTTTGCCTCCGCTTCTGCAGGCGGGATTTCGCCCAATTCATTCACGAAACAAATAACGGCCTCGGCAGGTGCCGCCGTTCCCACATCTGACGGTCGAAGGCCGCGCCCACCAGATGGACAGGGCGATGTGTCAGTCGAGCAGTTCCTTGGGCACGTTGCCGCCATTGGCCGCAATCGACCCCAGCACATTCTTGTGTAGCCACATGTTCATCTTCGCCGAGTCACCCATCAGTTCGTCGGGGCAGAACAGCTCTTTGGCCAGCGCCTTGCGCTGTTCCAGGCTGCTGTCCATGTCGAGCAGCTTCAGCAGGTCTACGATGGAGGTGCGCCAATTGAGTTTTTGCGGATTGGCCGCCGCCCGTTGTTCTAGTTGCGCAACCACATCGACCACCGCGATAGGATTCACGACCGGTGCCACTGCGGCCGCCGCAGTCCCCGTACTCGCGGAGGTGGGTTTGCTGGCAACAATTACGGGCGCCGCGGCGGCGCTACCCATGCCAAGCTTTTCGAGAATATTGCTGAAGAATCCCATGGTTGCTCCTGGTCTATTGACTGGGGCGTTGCTCCGCCGGATTGCGGGCCTCTGTCGCCTTCAGTGCGAATTCATGTTAACGGCCAATCTACCCATTTGGATGCCGCCTACGGCTCTCGATTGGCGAGACACTGTAAGACGACATCGCGACTTGTGAATGCGCCTGGCGGCAGCGCACGGTATTGGTATGTGTGCAAGCACACAGACAGCGCCCGATGGCCGTTGGACCATTCGCTTCCTCCCGTTGCCCAGCGGCACGGAAGTTCCTTCTATTTGGATTACTTGAAAGGCAGATCATGACCGTCGCACGTATTACCGAACTCAGCAGTGTCAGCAAAGTAAGTTTCCAAGATGCGATCAACCAGGGAGTGGATCGCGCCAACAAAACGCTAAAGAACGTAAAAGGCGCATGGGTCAAAGACCAGGAGGTCACGGTCGACAATGGCAAAGTGACTGGATACAAGGTGATCCTGAAGGTCACGTTCGTGCTGACCGATTGACACGGCGCGAAAGCTGTTGTCCTTTTCGTTGGGGGGGCGCGGCTTCTGTGTTGTTGATGAAGCGAAGGCGGTTACGCGAAAGCCAGGGTTCGGCGAACGTTTCAAGAAAGACCGCGTTGCGCGGGAAATTGGGCCACTACGTGGCCAGCAACAATACTGAACGTGGCGCAAACGCCTCAAGCTCCTGCGGGCAACGGCGGTAGAACTCTGGGGATTTCATGGACCCAATGATGTCCGCAGCTGCGTCCATGGCAAGGTCCTGGCGAAGGGCCCCCATGTCGGCTGTCAACGACCGGCATAAACCGGCCAGCCCGTAATCGCCGTAATCCGGCCAGTTCGGAGTCGGCATAAACCGGCCACTGTGGAGTCGGCGAAATCCGGCCACCCGCACGCGCCAAACGCATCTCGAAGCCTTTTTGACCTGTGGGCTATCTTTCGGGCTTTTTGCCTGGAAGGTGGTTGCCATGGG
>JBDTMH010000087.1:0-16384 GCA_039934375.1 Burkholderiaceae bacterium
CCTTGGCCAGGTACATCGCGATCTGGCGTGGCCGGGCAATGCTGGCCGGCCGCTTTTTGGAATACATGTCGGCGACCTTGATCTTGTAGTAGTCGGCGACGGTCTTCTGAATGTTCTCGACCGAGATCTGGCGGTTCTGGATCGACAGCAGATCGCGCAGGGCTTCGCGTGCAAGCTGGATCGAGATCTCTTTCTGGTTGAAGCGGGAATAGGCGAGGATCTTGCGCAGCGCGCCCTCGAGTTCGCGCACGTTGGAGCGCACGTTCTTGGCGACGAAGAACGCCACTTCTTCCGGCATCTCTGCGCCCTCGGCGTGGGCCTTGTTGATCAGGATCGCGACCCGCATTTCAAGTTCGGGCGGTTCGATCGCCACCGTCAGGCCGGAGTCGAAGCGCGACACCAGCCGTTCGTGGATATCGGTCAGCCCCTTGGGATAAGTGTCGCTGGTCATCACGATGTGCGACTTCTTGGCCAGCAAGGCCTCGAATGCATTGAAGAATTCTTCCTGCGTTCGCTCCTTGTTGGCAAAGAACTGCACGTCATCGATCAGTAATAAATCGAGTGAGTGGTAATGGTCCTTGAACTCGTCGAAGGTCTTGCGCTGGTAGGCCTTGACCACATCGGACACGAACTGCTCCGCGTGGATGTAGAGAATCTTGGAGCCCGGCTTGTTGACCAGCAGTCGGTTGCCGATGGCATGCATCAGGTGCGTCTTGCCCAGGCCGACACCGCCATAGATGAACAGCGGGTTGTACAGATGCCCCGGCATGTCGGACACATGCATCGCAGCAGCGCGGGCCATGCGGTTGGCTGAGCCCTCCACCAGGGTATCGAAGCTCAGACCGGTATTGAGTCGGTTCTTGAGACCGGCGAGCGCAATGTCTTCACTCAGATCCGCTGGATCATCGAGTCTGACTTTGGCAGTGTTTGCTGATATCAGTACAGACTTGGTATTACTTTCCCGCGCAGCGAGTGCTAACTCGAGGAACACCGGCTGACCCACCATTTTTTCCAGCGTGGCGGCTATCCGGGCACTGTACTGGGCCCGGATCCAGTCGAGTTTGAAGCGGTTGCCCACATAGATCGTGACCCGGGAAAGATCGTCGGCCACGGTGGCAGACAAGGGCTTTATCCAGGTGTTGAATTGTTGTTCCGGTAGTTCCTGGGCCAGCTGCTCGATACAGCCAAGCCAGAGATCCCGCGTCGGTGGGGGCCCATTGTGCTGGACCCCGGCCCCGTGTTGTTCCTCTGCCATTCTTCTTGTTGTTCTCTGTGGATATTTGTTAGTGCGGATGCCGGGCGATTGTAATTTATCAAGAATTTATCCACAACCCAAAGCAAGCGCGGCCGTGCAACTGTCGGGTTCACGTGACACGCGGGATTCATCGCGCAAAGTCTTGCTGCGGTTGAGAAAACTGGTGATAATCGCGGGTTACCCGAAAAACGGGCAATCTTAGGATCCTGACATGAAACGCACCTACCAACCTTCCAAAATTCGCCGCGCCCGTACCCATGGTTTTCTGGTTCGCATGAAAAGTCGCGGTGGTCGTGCCGTCATCAACGCCCGTCGCGCCAAAGGCCGCAAGCGTCTGGCGGTCTGAAGCTATTCGCACTGACGACCTGCGGCCGTTTCGACGCGTGTGGTGCAACGGCTGAAAACACGCAGCCAGTTTCAGGCTGTGTTGGCAGGTGAACGGGTTGCCAGCACGACGCATTTCGTTTTGCATCGCAATGTCATTGCAGACATGTGCCGCCCGGTCATCGGGAATCGGCAAGATTCCCCGGTTGCGGTTGTCGGATCCCTGTCAGATACCGTCTGGCTCGGCGCGATGGTGCCCAAACGTTGGGCCAAGCGCGCGGTGACCCGTAATGCGATCAAGCGTCAGATTTACAGCGTGAGCTCCCAGGTTGATTTCGATTTGCCCGGCGCGGCCCATGTGGTTCGCCTGCGTGCGGGTTTCGATCGAAAGCAGTTTGTGAGCGCCAGTTCCGACCTGCTGAAGAATCAGGTCCGCCAGGAACTGCTGCATCTGTTTGCCAGCGTGAAACCCGCCAGGGCCGTGCCGCAAAAGACCACCGGGACCAGCGCATGATCAAATCTGCATTGATGTTCCTCGTGCGTGGGTACCGTTTGTTGCTCAGTCCTTGGATCGGCAATTCCTGCCGCTTCGAACCCAGCTGTTCTGCCTATGCCCTGGAGTCGCTGGAGTCCCATGGTGCGGCGGCAGGCAGTTACCTCACTTTGGCGCGACTGGTTCGTTGCCAACCTTGGTGCGCCGGAGGTCATGATCCGGTGCCAGCGCAAAGCCCTCGGCTGTTTGCGTGGTTGACCGCGTCAAATTCACACAACAAATCCATATGAACGATATCCGCCGCACTGTCTTGTGGGTGATCTTTGCCTTTTCCATGATCCTGCTGTGGGACAAATGGCAATTGCACAATGGCAACCCGGCAATGTTCCTGCCAACGCCGCACAAGCCGGTGGCCACGCAAAACAGCAACGGCACCGTACCGTCGGCCACCACCGTACCGTCGGGCACCCCTGTGGTTCCTGCGGCAGGAACTGGCGGTTTGCCTTCGGCGGTGCCGACAGCTACGGGCGGCACAACCACAGTGGCACCTCCGGCGGTGGCGCTGGCGAGCCAACCCACCGGCCAGCGGGTCGTGGTGCGTTCCGACGTGCTCGAGCTGACCTTTGACACGGAAGGTGGATCGTTGATCCGCGTCGAGTTGCTCAAGGTGAAGGACACCGTCGACCGAACCAAGCCCTTCGTGTTGCTGGATGACACCGGCAGCCACGTCTACGTGGCCCAGACCGGCCTGATCGGCACGGTGGCAGGTACCACGTTCCCAAACCACAAGACCCTGATGACGGTTTCGGGCGCACATGACCTGCAGCCGGGCGAAGACCAGATGGTCGTGACCTTCACCTCCCCTGATGTCGGTGGAGCCACGTTGACCAAGACGTACACGATTCGCCGTGGCTCCTATGACATGGCGGTACGCCATTCCGTCACCAACAACGCCAGCACCGACCTGTCGGCACAGCTCTATCTGCAGCTGGTGCGTGACGGCAACAAGCCCAGCGGTGAGTCGAAGTTCTATTCCACCTTCACCGGACCGGCGGTCTACACCGAGGCCAAGAAATACCAGAAGGTGGACTTTGCCAATATCAAGAAGGGCAAGGCGGAGTACGAGCACAGCGCGACCAATGGCTACATTGCAATGGTGCAGCACTATTTCGCCAGCGCCTGGATCTTGCCCGATGGCGTGCAGCGCACGATTTCGATGGATGCGGTGGACATTGGCTCGCCGGTCCCCGACTGCTGCTACCGCGCGACGATGATTGCACCGATTGAGCCGATCCGTCCTGGTGCAACCAAGGCGATCGACGCGAAGTTTTTTGCCGGTCCCCAGGTCGAGAAGAGTCTCGAGGCGCTGGCGCCAGGGTTGGAACTGGTAAAGGACTATGGCTGGCTGACGATCCTGGCCAAGCCGCTGTACTGGTTGCTCGACAAGATCCACAGCTTCCTGGGCAACTGGGGCTGGTCCATCATGGGCCTTGTGCTGCTGCTCAAGATCGCGTTCTACTGGCTTAACGCCAAGGCCTACAGCAGCATGGCGAAAATGAAGGCGATCAATCCGCGCATTACCGAAATGCGCGAGCGCCTGAAGGAAAGCCCGCAGCAGATGCAGCAGGAAATGATGAAGATCTACCGCGAGGAAAAGGTCAACCCGATGGGTGGCTGTTTCCCGATCATGGTGCAGATCCCGGTGTTCATCGCCTTGTACTGGGTGCTGTTGTCGAGTGTCGAGATGCGCAACGCCCCGTGGGAGATGTGGATTCACGACCTGTCGTCGCCCGATCCATATTTCATCCTGCCCATCTTCATGACGCTTACCACGTTGTTGCAGACCGCGCTCAATCCGGCGCCGCCAGATCCGATGCAGGCCAAACTGATGTGGTTCATGCCGTTGATCTTCTCGGTGATGTTCTTCTTCTTCCCGGCGGGCCTGGTGATGTACTGGATCACCAACAACGTGTTGTCGATCACCCAGCAGTGGATCATCAATACGCGCATGGGTGTTCCACCGAAGTTCAACCTGCCGAAGTTCTGAAGCGGCGCGCCAGCAATGGCGCTGCCGAACCCGCCATGTTGCCGTTGCAAACGGATCCCATCGTGGCCATCGCCACTGCGCCGGGTCGGGGCGCTGTGGGCATCGTGCGGGTGTCCGGGGCGGACCTGAAAAAGGTCGTTGAGGCCTTGTGTGGCCACCCGCTCAAGCCGCGCGAGGCCACCTTCCTTTCATTTCTCGACGCTGATGGCGAGGCGATCGACCAAGGTCTGGCCCTGTATTTCCCGGCACCGTACTCGTTCACCGGCGAAGATGTGCTGGAGTTGCAGGCCCATGGTGGGACCGTGGTATTGCAGCTGCTGCTGGCGCGTTGCCTGCAGGCCGGCCAGGCGCTGCGTCTTCGGCTGGCGCAACCGGGTGAATTCACGCAGCGCGCCTTTCTCAATGACAAGATGGACCTGGCACAGGCCGAGGCTGTTGCCGACCTGATCGATGCCAGCACCGAGACCGCTGCGCGCAGCGCCGTTCGATCGCTGTCCGGTGCGTTTTCGCAGCAGATCCAGACGTTGCTGGCCGCGCTCACCGAATTGCGCATGCTGATCGAAGCCACGCTGGACTTTCCGGAAGAAGAAATCGATATCCTGCGCCGGGCCGATGTCCATGGTCGATTGGCGAGACTGAAGCAAGGCCTGGACACCATCGCGCGCAACGCGCGCCAGGGTGCGCTGTTGCGCGAAGGCATCAAGGTGGTGATTGCGGGCCAGCCCAATGCCGGCAAGTCGTCGCTGCTCAATGCACTCGCGGGCGCCGAGCTGGCCATCGTGTCCGCGATCGCCGGAACCACGCGGGACAAGATCGCGCAGACGATACAGATCGAAGGTGTGCCATTGCACGTGATCGATACGGCCGGCTTGCGCGACAGCAGCGACGAGATCGAACAGCTGGGCGTGGCCAGGGCCTGGGGCGAGATCGACAGCGCCGACGTGGTGCTGTTTCTGCATGACCTCACCCGTGCCCTGCCCTGGCAGAGCGTGCTCGATGCCGCTGCGGCTCGCTCACCCTACCAGCAGGCGGATGCCGACATTGCGGCTGCGCTGGCTCGGCGTCTTTCCCATGCTGTCCCTGTCATCGATGTCTGGAACAAGCGCGATGCCGTTGCCGCAGCCGAACACCTGCCACAGGGCGACAACCATGTGCTGTTGTCCGCCAAGACTGGTGACGGCATCGAGGATCTGCGCCGGATGTTGCTCAAGACGGCTGGCTGGAATGCGGTGCCCGAAGGCATTTACATGGCCCGGGAACGCCACGTGCAGGCTCTTTTGCGCGTGGCCCGCCATGTGGCTGAGGCCGAATCCCAGGTGGCCGCCCCGGCGCCTTTGCTCGATCTGGTAGCGGAAGAGCTGCGACTGGCGCAAAATGCACTGGGAGAAATTACCGGGGCATTCAGTTCCGATGATTTGCTGGGTGTCATTTTTTCGCGATTCTGCATCGGAAAGTGATCTCCGGCGGTCATGTCGCCGCTTGACGTTATTGTTGTGATTTTCGGTTGGAGGTTCGACGAGTTGTCTTATGGCTACGGCACCAGCACCCACCACCCGGGCTGACATCAAGACCCTGCTCAACGCCATTGCCAGTGACTCGGCCGAGGTGCGGCTGGGCCAGGCACTGACCTCGGCCCAATGGGATGTGCTGGCGGCCTACATGCAGCCGATGGAACTGGCGGCCGGTCGGATCCTGATTGCCCAGGGCGCCGAAGACCGGACCTTGTATTTCGTCGAGTCCGGCATGCTGACAGTCCACTTCGAAGATGGCACTGGCAAGATCCGGCTGGCAGCAGTTGGCGCGGGCGCGGTGATCGGCGAAGGCGGATTTTTCTCGCGCATGGCGCGCAGCGCGACCGTGCAGGCCGGTAGCGCCTGCAAGTTGTGGACGCTCAGTCCGATGCGATTCTCCGAGTTGGCCAACCGACAACCCACAGTGGCTCTCGGGCTGGCCATGGCGCTGGGCGCCATCATGGCCCGGCGTTTGGTGAGCAATCGCCGGAAGATCGCGATCACCTGATTGCCGGAAGGCGCACCGGCTCGCTCAGTGCCCTGCATAGTCGACCAGCGTGAACAGGGGCAGCCCGGCCGCGCGCAGTTTGGCCGACCCGCCGAGTTCGGGCAGGTCGACGATGGCCGCACCTTCCATGACGCTGGCGCCGAGTTTCTCCAGCAGTTTCTTGCCGGCCATCATGGTGCCGCCAGTGGCGATGAGGTCGTCGATCAGAAGTACCCGGTCGCCCGGCTTGACGGCATCGGTGTGCAGTTCGACGGTGGCGCTGCCGTATTCGAGCTCGAAGGTCTCGGCCACCGTGGTGAATGGCAGCTTGCCCTTCTTGCGGATCGGTACAAAACCAATATTGAGCTCATATGCCACGACTGCGCCGAGGATGAAACCCCGCGCATCCAGCCCGGCCACCACCTCGGGTCGATGCGCTGCGTCCATGTAGCGGTGAACGAACGCGTCGATCATGACCCGGAATACCTTGGCATCCTGCAGCAGCGGCGTGATGTCGCGAAACTGAATACCGGGCACCGGCCAATCCGGCACGGTCCGAATACGGTCACGCAAATATTCCTGGACGTTGAAGCTGAGCATGGCGGGTTTCGCGCGTGGTTGGATTGTGAAAGGCCGCGTCATTGTGCCTGCAGCAGCTTTTGCTCGGCAATCGACAGGTTTTCCGGTCGACCCGACAACACCAGCGTGTCGCCGTCTTCGAGTTGCGTGTCGTCGGCGGCCTGCATGCTGCGGCCATTGTTGCGGCGCAGGTTGACGACCCGCACGCCCAAGGCGTGCAATGCGAGGTTGCCCAGCGGTTGACCGACCGACCGGGCGCCCAGCGGCAAGGTGAACGAGGCGAGTCGTTCGTGTTGCAGTTCGTCCACCGAATCGTCGTCCGCGCCATGAAAATAGCCGCGCAGCAGGTTGTAGCGCGCATCGCGCTGGTTCTGCACCACGCGGATCACCCGACGCATCGGAACACCGACCAGGGCCAGCGCATGGCTGGCCAGCATCAGCGAGCCTTCGATGGCTTCCGGCACCACTTCGGCCGCACCCGCCAGACGCAGCCGTTCGATGTCGATGTCGTCCCGGGTTCGCACGATCACCGGAACCTGGGGCGCATGGGTGCGGGCGTGGTCCAGCACCTTCAAGGCCCCTTGCACCTCGACATACGTGATGACCAGCGCACTGGCGCGCGACAGGCCGGCGGCCATCAGCGCCTGCAGCCGAGCGGCATCACCGAATACGACGGAATCACCGGCAGCGGCGGCCTGGCGTACCCGGTCCGGATCGAGGTCGAGTGCCATGTACGGAATGCTCTCGCCTTCCAGCATTCGGGCCAGGTTCTGGCCACAGCGGCCATAGCCGCAGATGATCACGTGCTTGTTGGAGTTGATCGACTTGCGCGCGATCGTTGTCATCTGCAGCGACTGCTGCAGCCAGTCGCTCGACACCAGCTTCATGACAATGCGGTTGCTGTACATGATGATGAACGGCGTGGCCAGCATCGACAGCACCATGCTGGCCAGGATCGGGTTGAGCAGCGCCGGCGGCACCAACGCGTTCTGCTGTGCCAGCGTCAGCAGCACGAAGCCGAATTCACCGGCCTGAGCCAGATACAGGCCGGTGCGCAGCGATATGCCCCACGACGAGCCCAGGCCCTTGGCCAGCAGTGTGACCAGCACGGCCTTGAACAGCACCGGCACGGTGACCAGCAGCAGTACCAGTGGCCAGCGTTCGAGCACCAGACGCCAGTCCAGCAACATGCCGATACTGATGAAGAACAGGCCCAGCAGCACGTCGTGAAACGGACGAATGTCGGTTTCCACCTGGTGCTTGTATTCGGTCTCGGATATCAGCATGCCGGCGATGAAGGCGCCCAGCGCCAGGCTCAAGCCCACCATTTCAGTGACCCAGGCCAGACCCAGCGTGATCAGCAGCAGGTTGAGCACAAACAACTCTTCGCTCTTGCGTCGGGCGACCAAGGTCAGCCACCAGCGCATCACGTGTTGTCCGCCGACCAGCAAGACCGCGATCAGCACGGTCGCCTTGATCGCGGCCAGACCCAGTTCCATCGCCAGTGCCTCGCCGGTGGCACCCAACGCGGGGATCAGCACCAGCAAGGGAACCACGGCCAGATCCTGGAACAGCAGCACACCCATGACCCGCTTGCCGTGCTCCGATTCCAATTCCATCCGCTCGACCATCAGCTTGACGACAATCGCCGTACTGCTCATGGCCAGCGCGCTGGACAAGGCCAGCGCGGTCTGCCAGTTGATGGCCCAGAACCGGGGAATTGCCCAGGCCAGCGCCAGCGTACCCAGAGTGCCGATCAACATGGTGATCGATACCTGGAACAGGCCGAGTCCGAAAACATGGCTGCGCATCGAGCGCAGCTTGGCGAGGTTGAATTCGAGCCCGATCACGAACATCAGGAACACCACGCCGAATTCCCCGAGATGGCGCACGCCCTCGGAATTTTCGGCCAGCGCCAGCGCGTTCGGGCCGATGATCACGCCGACCGCGAGGTAACCCAACATCGGCGGCAACTTGAGCGTCCGGCAGATCACCACGCCCAGCACGGCTGCCAGCAGGTAGACCAAGGTGAGATCGAGTGCGCCCATTCCTGAATACTAGCAAGAGAAGTGTCGGGCGCGCCGATAATGTCCGGCGATGAACGCACTATCTTCTCCAGCCACCCGACTCGATGCCGACCAGGCGATCCGGTTGGCGCGCGAGACCTTCGATATCGAGGTAGGTGCGATACAGGGATTGCGCCGCCGGCTCGATGACGCGTTTGTGCGGGTGCTTCGGGCCATCCTGGAGGTGCGCGGCCGGGTGGTCGTGATGGGCATGGGCAAGAGCGGCCACATCGGGCGCAAGATGGCGGCTACGCTGGCATCCACTGGAACCCCGGCGCTGTTTGTGCACACCGGCGAGGCCACCCATGGAGATCTCGGCATGATCCGGGGGGACGATCTGCTGGTGGTGATCTCCAACAGCGGAGAGTCCGCCGAACTCAGTGCCATCCTGCCCGCCATCAAGCGTCAGGGGGCCATGCTGGTGGCGATGACTGGGCAGCTGGATTCGACGTTGGCGCGCCACGCCGATATCGTGCTGGATTGCAGTGTCGAAAAGGAGGCCTGTCCGCTCAATCTCGCACCGACCGCGAGCACGGTGGCGCAGCTGGCGATGGGTGATGCCCTCGCAGTGGCCTTGCTCGATGCGCGCGGCTTCAAGGCCGAAGACTTTGCCCGCTCTCATCCCGGCGGTGCCTTGGGGCGCAAGTTGCTGACGCACGTGCGTGACGTGATGCGTACCGGCACGTCGATACCGCGCATCGGACCGGATGCCGGCCTGAGCGATGTGATGCGCGAGATGAGTGGCAAGGGCCTGGGGGCCGTCGCGATCGTCGACGCGCAGGATCGTCTGCTGGGGATCTTCACCGACGGTGACTTGCGCCGGCTGGTTGAGAAAGGCACGGATCTGCGCGTGGTCACGGCCCGGCAGGTCATGACCGCCGGGCCACGCACGGTGGCGCCGCAGGCCCTGGCCGTCGATGCCGTCGACGCGATGGAGCGCCATCGCATCACCAGCGTGCTGGTGGTCGATGAGACCGGCGCATTGTGTGGTGCGCTCAACAGCAACGACCTGATGCGCGCGAAAGTCATTTGATGCTGCCGGCACTCAGCTTTCCGCCGCAATTGCTGCTCAAGGCACAAGGCATCCGTGTGGCCTTCTTTGATGTCGACGGTGTGCTGACCGATGGCGGTCTGTACTTCTCGGCCCGCGGCGAGACGGTCAAGCGTTTTCACGTACTCGATGGCCACGGCATCAAGCTTTTGCGATCTGCCGGCATTGTGCCGGTCGTGATCACTGGTCGAGACGCCAAGGCCTTGCGGGTTCGCCTCAAGGCCTTGGGTATTGACGAGGCCCATTTTGCGGTCAGCGACAAGCATGCGGTAGCGCGAGCCAGCCTGCAGAAGCTGGATCTGGACTGGCAACAGGCCGCCGTCATCGGTGACGACTGGCCCGATCTTGCGCTGATGCAGCGCTGCCGCTTCTCGGCGGCGCCACCCAATGCCCATGACGAAGTGCTGGCCGCGGTCGACCATGTAACGCGCCGGCCGGGGGGTCAGGGCGCGGCGCGGGAATTCTGCGATCTGCTGCTGATTGCCGCTGGCTGTTACAGCCGACTGCTCGAGAACGCGTGCGCATGATCCGCGTCATGCTGCTCGTCTGGGACCGTTTGTCCATCTACCTGCCGATTGCGGTGATGGGCCTGATGGCCTTGGGCACCTACTGGCTGGTGCAGAATTCGCCCAAACCGGTAGCGGCGGCGACGGAGCGGCCGGTGCGCTCGGATCCGGACTATTTCATGAAGGATTTTTCGGTCACGACGTTTGTCGAGGGTGGCCGATTGACGAGCGAGGTGTTCGGTGCAGCGGCACGACATTTTCCCGATACCGACACCGTGGAAATCGACAAGGTCCGGATTCGCAGCTTTGATGACCAAGGCCGGCTGACGACGGCGACCGCCAACCGGGCATTGACCAACGGCGACGCAACCATTGTCGAACTGTTCGGCAATGCGCTGCTGATTCGCGACGCGCAGACAGACAAGGCCGGAACCCTGTTGCCCCGGATCGAATTTCGCGGCGAGTATCTGCATGCCAACACCGATACCGAGCGCGTGACCTCAAACAAGCCGGTTGAATTGCGCCGCGGCAATGACGTCTTTGTCGGTGACAACATGGACTACGACAACGTCAAGCAGATCATGGTGATGCAGGGCCGGGTCAAGGGGCTGATCGTGCCGGACAAGCCACCCAAGGGCAAGCCCTGAACCGCGCATGACTCCGCTGGTATTCATCACCGGGGCCTCCAGCGGCATCGGGCAGGCGCTTGCCTGGCGCTTTCACCAGGCTGGTTACCGGCTGGCGCTGGTGGCGCGGCGCACGGAAGCGATCCGCGCGTGGGCTGTGCAGGCAGGCATTGCGGCGCAAGACGTGCGGGTCTACGCAGCCGATGTGGCCGTGACCGACAGCATCGTCGCGGCTGGACAGGCATGCCTGCAGGAATGGGGCATTCCCGACGTGGTGATTGCCGCGGCCGGAATCAGCGTCGGCATCGATACCGCCGTGCGTCGGGATCTGGACGTGATGGCGCAACTGCTGGCCGTCAACAATGTGGGCATGGCCGCTACCTTCCATCCGTTTATAGACGCCATGCGAAATCGCGGTTCCGGCGTGTTGGTCGGGCTTGCCAGTGTCAATGGCATACGTGGCTTTCCGGGGCATGGCGCTTATTGCGCCAGCAAGGCCGCGGTGATCGGATACTGTGAATCCCTGCGCGGCGAATTGCGTTCGTCCGGCGTACGCGTCGTGACGATCAGCCCGGGTTATGTGGACACGCCGCTCACGCGTGGCAACCGCTATCGGATGCCGTTCCTGATGTCGGCCCGTGCGTTTGCGGAGTGCGCATTTGTCACCATCGAGCGCGGGGTCAGCTACCGGGTGATTCCGTGGCAAATGGGGGTGGTGGCCAAAGTGTTGCGGATGTTGCCCAATGCGCTGTTCGACCGTCTGTTCGCGGGTCGGCCGCGCAAGCAGCGCGTGGACGGTTCCTGAGCGCTCTCCACGCGGTTCGCAAAAGCGCCAAGCAAAAAGGGCCCGAAGGCCCTTTTGTGTTGAACGGCATCACACACGTGATGCCATTGGCAGATCAGTAGCTGCTACGACCACCGCCGTAACCGCCGCCACCGCTGCGGCCACCACCACCACCGCCGCCGCCGTAACCGCCGCCGCCGCCGCTGCGGCCACCACCGCCACCGCCGCCGTAACCGCCGCCGCCGCCACCACCACCGAAGCCGCCGCCACCGCTACGGGGAGGACGTGGCTCCATCGGACGGGCTTCGTTGACAACCAGACCACGGCCGCCATATTGCTGGCCGTTCATCGCGCTGATGGCTGCTTGCGCTTCCGCTTCGCTGCCCATTTCGACGAAACCGAAACCTTTTGAGCGGCCCGTGTCACGCTCCATCATGACTTTTGCGCTGGAGACTGAACCATGGGCCGCAAAAGCTTGCTGGAGGTCTTCGTCGCGGAAGGAATAGGGCAGATTGCCCACGTAAAGTTTGTTGCCCATTAAGGACTCCTGAAAATGACTCAAAACGCGATGGAGTCCGATAACCGCAATCAACAAACCAATGAAGAATTAAAGCAGACGCGAAAACTGACTAATCACCGCAAACTCGTATTGCCATTTTTGGCAATACCGGGCGAATTATGCGCCATCTTCGAAATATTGCAATTATTTTCTTGACATGGAGATTTGCGGCCGAATCGTTCATGAGGCCGCTATTTCCAAGGGTTAACCCTCGTTTTCGGCGTCCTCTGCGGCGTAGTTGCGCCACTGCTGCATCGCATTACGCATGGTCAGCAACTGGCGCTCGAAATTCGGACAAGTCTTGCAGGCCATCAGGTGCAGGCGCACCTTGACCCGATCCGGCAGGCTGATCAGCCGGTCTTCGTTGGCGATCAGCAAGGCTGCGGCTTCCTTGCAAGAGGGCATGAACAACATCAGCGCGAACCCGATCGGCCTCCAAACCAGTTCAACTCCAGACACTCGCGCAGCCGCAGTCGGGCGCGGTGCAAGGTTACGTAAAGGTTGGTCGACGACAAGCCCATTTCATTACAAATCTCCTCGCTCGACAGCTCCAGCCATTCACGCATCAGGAATGCCCGGCCCATTGCAGGTGGCATCTTTTCGGTACAGGCCTCAAGCACGGTCATGAACTGCCGTGATTGCAGGTCCTGCTCCGGATTGCCCCAGTCGGCTGGCGGGTGCATGAAATGGCCATTGGCGCGGAACACCAGTCCGTCGAGAACGTCCTCGGATGCGCTGCCTTCGGCATGGATGTCAACGGCAACCGTTCGGGCGTTGTGCCGAAAGACGTCCATGACCTTGTGCTTCAGGATGCCGACCAGCCAGGTCTTGAGTTGGGAGCGGTTTGCGAAACCCTGGGGTTTGTTCAGCGCGGCCAGCAAGGTCTCCGAAACCGCATCTTCGGCCCAGCTCTCATTGCGCAACTGCAGCCGCGCGAACTTCAGCAGGTAGCCGCGATGTGCAACCAGCTGTTGTTCGAAGGAAACGGCAGGGCTCGCGACCATGGTGTGGCCGAATTGTAGGGTTGTGCCTGGCGCTAGCGCGAGTCGCCGCCGCCGCCGGGGCTCACCTGCGACACGGCGTGGCAACGACCGGCAGCTACCAGTTCACTTCGCGCTCGGGCGTGGCTCCGATGCGGTGGATCGACAGGTCGGCACCGTCGAATTCTTCTTCCTGGCTCAGCCGCAAGCCGAGCGTGGCCTTGAGGCCCGCGTACACCACCGCGCTACACACCACAGCCCAGCCGATCCCGAGCAGTGTGCCGATCAGCTGTGCCGTCAAAGAGACGCCGCCGATGCCCCCCAGCGCCTTGGCGCCGAAGATACCGGCCGCCAGTCCGCCCCACGTGCCGCACAAGCCGTGCAGTGGCCAGACACCGAGCACGTCGTCGATCTTCCACTTGTTCTGTGTCAGCGTAAACATCGACACGAAAATCGCGCCCGCCACCGCCCCGACCACGAGGGCGCCGATCGGGTGCATCAGGTCGGAGCCGGCGCACACGGCGACCAGACCGGCCAGTGGCCCATTGTGGATGAAGCCGGGATCGTTCTTGCCCAGCACCAGCGCGGCCAGTGTGCCTCCCGCCATCGCCATCACCGAGTTGACCGCGACCAGGCCGGAGATCTTGTCCAGCGTCTGTGCGCTCATCACGTTGAAGCCGAACCAGCCGACGGTCAGAATCCAAGCACCCAGGGCCAGGAATGGAATGTTGGATGGCGGATGGGCGCTGATCGATCCGTCCTTGCGATAACGATTCGCGCGCGCGCCCAGCAACAGCACCGCCGGCAGCGCCAGCCAACCGCCGACGGCGTGAACCACGACCGAGCCGGCGAAATCGTGGAACTCGGCGCCGGTCGTCGCCTTGATCCAGCCCTGAATGCCCAGCATCTGATTCCACGCGACGCCTTCGAACATCGGGTAAACAAAACCGACGATGATCGCGGTGGCAATCAGCTGCGGCCAGAATTTGGCGCGTTCGGCGATGCCGCCCGAGATGATGGCGGGGATGGCCGCGGCGAAGGTCAGCAGAAAGAAGAATCTGACCAGGTCGTAGCCATTGCGCTCGGCCAGTTGCTGCGCGCCGACCATGAACCCGGTGCCGTAGGCGACGGTGTATCCCACCAGAAAATAAACTACCGTAGATACCGAAAAATCGACAAGGATCTTCACCAGCGCATTGACCTGGTTCTTCTTGCGCACGGTGCCAAGTTCGAGAAATGCGAATCCGGCGTGCATTGCGAGCACCATGATGCCGCCCAACAGAATGAACAGGGCGTCTGCGCCCTGTTTTAGTGCTTCCATATGGTCCCCAATGTAGAAAAATGCCTTTAAATGGTGCTTTTGTCGCCGCAACAAGACGATCGCACCAATCTAAAGCAATATTTGCGCCACTGAATTCGGTTCGCGCCAATCAAGTGCGCCCCAAGTTGCCGCGTCTGATGCGTCTGGCACACAGCGTGTTTGGCCTTGCGTCTGCGTGCCGCGCATTGGGGCATGGGTCTATACTTGGCGCCAGTGCCGATTTGCTACAGCTTGCGGGCACCGGAGTCCTGGAACTCCGAAAATCAGCTAAAGACGGCACAGCTATCCCGGCCCCGCTTTTAGCGTCGCCGGGATTTTTTATGCTTGTGACACCATCGACGATGCATTTTGCAGACCCCCTGCCCCTGCGCAGTGGAGCGGCTATCCGTGCCTATGACCTGCGCTACGAAACCTACGGCACGCTCAACGCCGACAGGTCCAACGCCGTGCTGGTGCTGCATGCGCTGAATGCATCGCATCACCTGGCGGGGCTGTACGCCGGCCAGGATAAATCCGATGGCTGGTGGGACAACATGATCGGACCCGGCAAACCGCTGGATACCGACCGCTTCTTCGTCATTGGCGTCAACAACCTGGGCTCGTGTTTCGGCTCCACCGGTCCGATGCACGTGAATCCCGATAGCGGTCGAATCTATGGCGCGGACTTTCCGGTGGTGACGGTCGAAGACTGGGTCGATGCGCAGCTACGGCTGCTCGATGCGATGCAGATCCAGACGCTGGCCGCGGTGATGGGCGGCAGCCTGGGCGGCATGCAGGCCTTGAGCTGGACGCTGCAGTATCCGCAGCGGGTGCGTAACGCGCTGGTGATCGCCAGCGCGCCCAACCTGACGGCCGAGAACATCGCTTTCAACGAGGTCGCGCGGCGCGCCATCGTCACCGACCCGGACTTCCAGGGCGGCCATTTCTATGCCCAGGACGGACGCGCCGAGACCAAGCCCAAACGGGGGCTGCGCATCGCGCGCATGATTGGTCACATCACCTACCTCAGCGACGACGTGATGAACGAGAAGTTTGGCCGCGAACTGCGCAGCGCCTTGTTCAAGCAGGGCTCGGCGCCCCAGGCTGCCGGCCAGACGCCCGCCGGCGACTACCAGTACACGACGCAGGACGTGGAGTTCCAGATCGAGAGTTATCTGCGTTACCAGGGCGACAAGTTCGCCGAGTATTTCGACGCCAACACCTACCTGCTGATCACCCGCGCACTGGACTACTTCGATCCGGCCCGTGCGTTCGGCGGCAACCTGGGCCAGGCGCTGGCCCGCGCGACGGCGCGCTTCCTGTTGGTGAGCTTCACCACCGACTGGCGATTTTCGCCCTCACGCAGCCGCGAAATCGTCAAGGCCCTGCTGGACAACCGGCGGGACGTCAGTTACGCGGAGATCGATGCGCCGCATGGCCACGACGCCTTCCTGCTCGATGATCCGCGCTATACCGGCCTGATCCGATCGCGCTTCGAGCGGATCGCCAGCGAAATCGAAAGCGGGGCAGGCCATGAGTGACCAGGCCACGATGGAGGCGGTGGCGCGGCTGGTGCCGCACGGCTCGCGGGTGCTGGATCTGGGCTGCGGCGACGGTGCCCTGCTGGCCCACCTGCAGGCGCACCAGGGTTGCAGCGGCTACGGTATCGAGATCGACGATGCCAACGTGCTGGCCTGTGTGCGCCGCGGTGTCAACGTGATCCAGCTCAACCTCGATGAAGGCCTGGCCATCTTCGAGGATGCCAGTTTCGACGTGGTGCTGCATATCGACACCTTGCAGCACCTGCGCAATACCG
>JBDTMH010000088.1:0-16295 GCA_039934375.1 Burkholderiaceae bacterium
CTGGCCGGCATACATCACCGCGATGCGCTGTGCCATCTGCGACACGACGCCCATGTTGTGCGTGATCAGCACCAGCGCCATGCCGCGGTCTTTCTGCAGCGCACGCAGCAGGTCGAGGATCTGCGCCTGGATCGTCACATCCAACGCCGTCGTGGGTTCGTCGGCGATCAGCAGCTTGGGGTTGCAGGCGATCGCAATGGCGATCATCACCCGCTGGTTCATGCCGCCCGACATCTGGTGCGGGAACACCTTCAGTCGGCTCTCGGGCGCCGGTATGCCGACCTGCTCGAGCAGTTCGATCGAGCGCCGGCGCGCGGCCTTCGAGTCCATGCGCAGGTGCAGCTTGAGCGATTCCGCGAGTTGAAAGCCGATCGTGAAACACGGGTTCAGACTGGTCGTCGGATCCTGGAAGATCATCGCCAGGTCCTTGCCGGTCAGCGCGCTTCGCTGGCGCGGCGACAAGGCCATCAGGTCATGGCCATCGAACCGCAGTCGGTCGGCGGTGACCCGTCCCGGGTAGGCGACCAGGCCCATCAAGGCCATCATCGTGACGCTCTTGCCCGAGCCCGATTCGCCGACGATGCCCAGCACGTCGCCGGAGTCCAGCGTCAGGTCGACGCCGTCGACCGCATGCATGACGCTGTTGCCGGACGGGAAGTCGACCGAGAGGTTTCTGATTTCGAGCAATGCCATGACCAGCGCTATCAGCTTTTGAGTTTGGGGTCGAAGGCGTCGCGCAGCCCGTCGCCCAGCAGGTTGAAAGCCAGCACGGTGACCAGAATCATGATGCCGGGGAACGTGACGACCCACCAGGCGCGCAGCACGAATTCGCGTGCATCGGCCAGCATGGTGCCCCATTCAGGCGATGGCGGCTGTGCTCCCAGGCCGAGAAAACCCAGCGCTGCTGCATCGAGGATGGCGGTCGAGATACCCAGCGAGGCCTGTACGATCAGTGGCGCAGCGCAGTTGGGCAACACCTCGCTGACCATCAGGCGCAGGTGGCTGGCCCCGTTCATGCGCGCCGCGGTGACGTAATCCTTCGAGGTTTCCGAGATCACCGCGGCGCGGGTGATGCGTACATAGTGCGGCAGGATCACAACCGCCACGGCCAGCATCGCGTTCATGATGCCCGGGCCCAGGATGGCCACGATGACGATGGCCAGCAACAGGCTGGGCAGCGTGAGAATGATGTCCATCGCGCGCATCACGGCAATTTCGTAAATGCCGCGGAAATAGCCTGCCGTCAGGCCCAGTATCGTGCCCAGCGTCACCGAAACCGCAACCACGGCCACTCCGATCACCAGGGACAGGCGCGCGCCATGGATCAGGCGCGACAAGATGTCGCGCCCGATCGCGTCCGTGCCCAGCGGATACGACAGTGTGCCGCCGGCTTGCCAGAACGGTGGCTGCAGCGCGATGTCGCTGTTGGTGATGATGGGGTTGTGCGGCGCCAGCCACGGGGCCAGCAACGCAAGCAGCAACATGAAAGCGACGATCAGCAGGCCGCCGATCGCACCCTTGTTGGCGCTGAAGTAGTTCCAGAACTCGCGCAGCGGCCGCGGTGGTTCGGGCGCCGTTTGCGCGACGGAAGTGGTCATGGTACGGGTGCTCACCGCTGATGCCTGATGCGGGGATTGATGATGCCGTAGGTGATGTCGACCAGAAGACTGATGATCATCACCATCACGCCGACCAGCAGCACACCGCCTTGCAGCACCGGATAGTCGCGCCGGCTGATCGCCTCGATCAGCCATTTGCCGACACCTGGCCAGGAAAAGATGGTCTCGGTCAGCAAAGCGCCGGTGAACAACACGCCGATCTGCAGGCCGATGACGGTGACCACCGGGATCAGCGCATTGCGCAGCGCATGCAGAGCGACCACCCGCAGGTTGGACAAGCCCTTGGCCCGCGCCGTGCGCACATAGTCTTCACCCAACACCTCGAGCATCGACGAGCGCGTCATGCGCGCAATCACTGCCAGCGGCTGCGTGCCGAGCACGATCGTGGGCAGTATCAGATGCGAAACCGCGGACCAGAATGCGCCCTTGTCGTTGGCCAACCAGGAGTCGATCAGCAGGAACCCGGTGACCGGTTCTATGAAGTAGCGCACATCGATTCGGCCGGAGACCGGCGTCAGATCGAGCTGCACCGAGAACAGCAGGATCAGCAGTAGTCCCCACCAGAAGATCGGCATCGAGTAACCGGTCAGCGAGATGCCCATGACGCCGTGGTCGAACACCGAGTTGCGCTTGACCGCCGCCAGGATGCCCGCAGGTACGCCGATGATCAGCGCAAACAGGATCGCGCATGCGCCTAGTTCGACCGTGGCCGGAAACAGCGCCTTGAATTCGTCGAGCACCGGCGCATGGGTGATGATGGAGCGACCGAGATCGCCGTGCAGCAGGCGGCCGATGTAGATGCCGTACTGCACCATGATCGGCCGGTCCAGCCCGTACTCCTTGAGCAGCGCGGCGTGCCGAACCGCGTCGATGCCGCGTTCGCCGGCCAGCGTCTCGACCGGATCGCCTGGCACCATGCGGATCAGGAAGAACACCAGCAGCGTCATGCCCAGAAAGGTGGGAATGATCAAGCCCAGGCGGGTGAGGACGAAACGTATCAAGATCGGTAATGGTCAGGAGTAGGCGGCCGGTGGTTTGTGGGTCATCTTGTTGGCCGATCAGCGGCACCGTGATGGTGCTGGGTGATTCTAGCGAAGCGCGCTGCCTTTTCGCCTGCAACAGCGGGTAAGCCCACTCGGGACAAACCCTATGGCGATGCCAGTCTTTTTTTTCGGGAGCTGCAAGAAAAAGGCCGGCGAAGGCCGGCCTTTGGCAAGTGCTTTTGCAGCGCTTACTTGAGGTGCTTGCCGATCAGGCCCGCCATCTCGAACATCGAGACCTGCATCTTGCCGAACACTTCCTTCAGTTTGGCGTCGGCGTTGATCATGCGCTTGTTGACCGCATCCTGCAGCTTGTTCTTCTTGATGTAAACCCACAGTTTGCTGACGACCTCGGTACGCGGCAAGGCGTTCGGGCCGACCACGGCGGCCAACGCCGGGCTGGGGGTCAATGCCTTCATGAAGGCCGCGTTGGCGGTACGCTTCTTGGCAGGTGCCTTCTTGGCTGCGGCCTTCTTGGCCGGTGCAGCTTTCTTGGCGGGAGCAGCCTTCTTCGCAGGTGCGGCCTTCTTGGCCGGCGCCTTGGCGGCTACTTTCTTTGCCGGAGCTGCCTTCTTAGCGGGTGCAGCTTTCTTGGCGGGGGCCTTTTTGGCCGGAGCTTTTTTCGCAGTTGCCATGATTGAATTGTCCTTCTTGAAGTTGATTAATCACCATTGGAGAACTGCTTCTCCTCTGGCACTGCGGATGCTACTGGAGAAAAAACCTGTTTCCAAGCGAAAAACGATGTTTTTCACTCTGGCGTGTTGTTTTTTGCATGTGCCGCTTCCATTCGTTTTCCCTCTGGGAGCGGTGTTGACGGCTTGAGGGCAGCGCATTGCGCGGATCGAACTGCCTGCTTCGGGTGCCTCGACGGCTGCCATCGGGCTGCGCTACCGGTGCGACGGCAGCTTCATGCGATGCGACAGGATGCGGCGTTAACATGGCGCGGCGACTCGTAAATTCATTGTTGATCGAAGGAATCCAGACCATGGCAGATGCAAGGCCCGTATGCGATTTGTGTGATGCGCACCGCGATGATTCGAGCGGCAACTTTCGCGTGCTGCCGCCGGTATTCCGCGCCTTTGGTGGCCGGCAGCGCTTTTTCGGTCCGATCGCGACCGTGCGGTGTTTCGAGGACAACTCGCTGGTCAAAGCGGCTCTGGACACGCCGGGCGTGGGGCAGGTGCTGGTGGTCGACGGTGCTGCCTCGTTGCGGCGCGCACTGGTGGGCGGAAACCTGGGTGTCGCGGCCGTGCGCAACGGCTGGGCCGGCGTTCTGGTCAACGGCTGCGTGCGCGACGTGGCCGAACTCGCGCAGCTGGCACTGGGCATTCTGGCGCTGGCTTGCATGCCGCTGCCGACCGCAAAACGGGGCGAAGGCGAAAGTGACGTGCCGGTGATGGTGCAAGGCGTTTGGATCCGGCCCGGCGAGTGGCTCTATGCCGACGAGGACGGTGTGGTCGTTTCGTCGACCGCATTGGCCTAGCCCGACGCGCCCGCATGTCCGAGAATGGCGGCATGCAAAAACTTCACTGCATCGACTCCCACACCGGCGGCGAACCAACCCGTGTCGTGCTGTCCGGCTTCCCCGACCTGCACGAGCTACCGCTGACGCAGGCGCTGCATGTGCTGCGCGAGCAGTACGACGCTTATCGGCGTGCCACGGTGTGCGAGCCGCGCGGCAGCGATGTGCTGGTTGGCGCCGTGCTGTTGCCGCCACGCACGCCGGGCGCGCTGGCGTCGGTGATCTTCTTCAACAACGTCGGTTACCTGGGCATGTGCGGCCACGGCACGATCGGCCTGATGGCCACGCTGGAATACCTGGGGCGCGCAACACCGGGCCGCTACACGCTGGACACCCCGGTGGGTGCGGTGCAGGTGGAGCTGCGTGGCAAGGGCGAGGCGGTGATCGAGAACGTGCCTGCTTACCGCCAGCGCAGCGACGTGGTGCTGGATGTGCCCGGCCATGGCACGGTGCGCGGCGATGTGGCCTGGGGTGGCAACTGGTTCTTTCTGTGCGATGCGGGTGCCTTGCCCATGGATCTGGCGTCGGTCGAGCCCTTGACGAGCCGAGCCTGGGCGATCCGCCAGGCACTGGTGGCCGCCGGCGTGACCGGCCGCGATGGTGCCGAGATCGACCATATCGAGCTGATGGGCCCGGCCCTGGATGGCGCCAATGACGGACGCAATTTCGTGCTGTGCCCGGGCCGCGCCTATGACCGTTCGCCGTGTGGCACCGGCACCAGTGCCAAGCTGGCCTGTCTGGCGGCCGACGGCAAGTTGGCGCCCGGCGCCTTATGGCGCCAGGAAAGCGTGCTGGGCAGCGTATTCGAGGCGTCCTATCGCATCGATGGCGCTCAGCTGATACCGACGATCCAGGGTCAGGCCCATGTCTGTGCCGAGACCACGCTGCTGATCGACGACGCAGATCCTTACGCCTGGGGTATCGCCTGATGCCGGATGCCTGCGCTGCGCAAGACGGCGCCTGATGCCGCAACACGACACCGACGTGCTCGTGATTGGCGCTGGCCTGGTCGGCGCCGCCTGTGCCTTGCGCCTGGCCGATGCCGGGCGGCAAGTCTGCCTGGTCGATGCGCAGGTGCCGGAGCAAGCGGCGAGCTTCGGCAATGCCGGCCATATTGCCACCGAGCAGCGGGTGCCAATGGCCAACGCCCAGGTGCTGCGTGCCAGCTGGTCGTACCTGCGAGACGCTGACGGCCCGCTGCGGCTGCGCGCTGCCTACCTGCTGCCGCTCCTGCCCTGGCTGGCGCGTTTCGTCTGGGCGGCGCGGCCGGCCGCACTGGCGCGAGGCATTGCCGCGCTGATGGCGTTGCAGCAGACGGCGCTGGATGACCTGGCCGATCTGATGGCGCAGGCCGGGATCGGCGGGCTGTTGCACCGCGACGGCTACCTGCGCATATGGGAGAGCGACCGGGGGGAACAGACAGCGCTGGCACAGGCGCGCGAGATGGCTGCGCTGGGCGTGCCGAGCGACGTCGTGGCGGCGGCCGGCATCCACGCCGAGGCGCCGGGCCTGAATGCCGAGGTCCGCGGTGGCATCTGCTATTCCGGTACCGGCCATGTGGCCGATCCGCAAGCCGTGTGCGACGGTCTGGTCGTGGCCTTGCAGCGCGCGGGTGGCCAGCTGCAGCAAGCCCAGGTGACCCGTTTGGCGCCGTCAGAAGACGCTGGATATGTGGCCAGCCTGCAGGGTGGCGGCCGCATCCATGCACGCCAGGTGCTGCTGTGCGCCGGCGCGTGGTCGGCGCCGTTGGCCGCCGGGCTCGGCTACCGGGTTCCGCTGGACACCGAGCGCGGTTACCACATCAACGTGCCCTGGCCTGCACCCTCAGATCCGATGCTGGCGCAGATACGCCTGCGCCGGCCGATTGCGTCGATCGAGCGCAATGTCATCATGACGCCGATGTTGGTCGGCCTGCGCATGACCGGAACGGTGGAATTCGGCGGACTGGATCTGCCGCCCGATCCGCACCGCTACCGCTTGCTGCACCGGAGCATGCAGGCCTTGTTGCCCGGCATCGACACCACGCAATCTACCGAGTGGATGGGATTTCGCCCTTCGCTGCCCGACCATCTGCCCGTGCTCGGTGCCGCGCCGCGCCATCCTGGCGTGTTCTTCGCGTTTGGCCACCAGCACCTCGGATTGACGCTGTGCGGTGTCAGCGCACGCGTCATGGCGACGCTGATGCAAGGTGGTGTGCCGTCCATCGACCTTGCGCCTTATCGCGTCGATCGCTGGTAGGTCGGCCACGCGACGGGGGTGGTTCAGCGCTGGTTCCAGGTCAGGAACACGCCGAACAAGGCAATGGCAAAAGCCAGCAACTGCAGCCCGGTCATGCTTTCGCCGAGCGCCAGCACGCCCACCAGGGCGGCCGAGATTGGCAGCATCACGGTGAAGATGCCACCTTGCGAGGCAGGCAGATACTTTGCGCCGGTCATCCACAGCCAGACCGTACCGATACTGGCGGACAACGCATAAAACACCAGTAGCACCCAGATGCCGGCACTGACGCCCGCGAAATCAAAGTCCAGCGCAAGGTACAGGCCGAACGGGGTCATCAGCGCAAAGCCCCACAGGTTGATCAGCGAGGCAATGCGTTTGGGTCCCAGGCTGCCAGTCAGTTTCTTGCCGATCACCGCGTAGGCGCCCTCGCAGATCACGGCGCCAAACACCAGCAGGTTGCCGATCCAGGCGGTGTCCGGGCCCTGGGCCGTGTCGTGATGCGCGGCGAAAACATCGGCGCGGGCCAGTGCCAGCACGGCCAGACCCAGCATGGCGCAGGCGGCGGCCAGCATCATGCGGGGGCTGATCTTCTCGCCCAGGAACAGCCAGCTCATCAGCGCGATCACCGCGGGAATGCCGGCCAGGATGACGCCGGCCGAGACCGCGCTGGTCATGCTCACGCCATACAGCATGCAGATCGAGAACAGGAAGTTGCCGACGAACGACTCGATGAACAACAGCGTGCGGGTCTGGCGCGTCATTACAGGTTCCCGGGCCGGTTTGCGCAACCACGGCAACATGGCCAGCGCCGCGATGCCGAAACGCATCCAGCCAAGCAGGAACACCGGCAAGGCGGCCACCAGTGGCTTGGACAGTGCGACGTAGGCGCCGGTCAGGCTCATGCTCAGCGCCAGCGAGCCGTAGGCGACAAGGCGGGTTTGCGAGGGGGTCATGCAAGGGACATCCGGGTGCCTGCGGCACGGGTTTCGGGTCGGCACGCCGGGCCAGTGGTCCGGCCGTGCGGCGCGCTATTGGCACCGATTGTCCGTGAAGAATGCGGTATCGTGATCTGGTCACAGGGAGGCGTACGAGTCATGGCCATAGGTGAGTTTGCGTATGCGATGAACAGCAACCGATTTCTGGCGTCGGCCTTCATCTGGCCCTATCTTTGCGGCCAGGTCGCCAAGCTCGCGGTGCCAGCCACTACCGCGAGCGGGCAGGGCGCTTGACGATGGGTGTGCGTCGTGCTTCCCTGATCGGCTCGGATACCCAGCTGAACCAGCACAGCTACTACGAGGCCAGCGTCGAACGCGGGCTGGCACTACCGGCGCTGCGGGGCCGGCTCAGCGTGGACGTGGTGGTGGTCGGCGCGGGTTTCACCGGGCTGTCGGCTGCGATCGAGCTGGCGGATCAAGGACTGAGCGTCGCCGTGCTCGAGGCCGACCGGATCTGCAGCGGTGCGTCCGGGCGCAATGGCGGCCAGGCGATCGTCGGTTATGCGAGCGGGCAGGGGCCACTGGAGTCGCAGTTGGGCCGGGCCGACGCGCGGCGCATGTGGGACATGTCGATCGAGGCCATCCAACTGATCGACGCGCGCATCACCCGTTTCGGCATAGACTGCGACCGCGTGAGCGGCTACCTGTACGTGGCCGACTCGCCGCGCAAGGCTGACAGATTGCAGGCCGAACTCGCGGCTCTCGAGCGCGACTATGGCCTGGCCAGCACGCTGGCGCGCGGCAGCGAGGTGCAGCAGTACATTCAAAGTGCGCGTTATTGCGCGGCCGGTCATGAAACAGTGTCGGGCCACCTGCATCCGCTCAAATACGGGTTGGGGCTGGCGCGCGCGGCGCGCTCCCTCGGCGTGCAGATCTTCGAACACTCCCCGGTCATCGATCTGCAGCGCGGCAACCACGTGATGGCGCTCACAGCCCATGGCAGCGTGCGCGCGACTTTTGCGGTGCTGGCCGGAAACTGCACACTCGGTGAATACGGACCGCGCGTCGCGCCACAGATCGGCGCGCGCATCATGCCGGTGGGCACCTATGTCGTGGCTACGCCGCCGCTGTCGGCCGAACTGTGCGCCCGCCTGATTCCCGGCAATGCGGCGGTGTGCGACAACAACTTCGTGCTGGACTACTTCCGCTTCAGTGCCGATCACCGCATGCTGTTTGGTGGAAGGGTCAGCTACACCACCCGCACGCCGATCGGGCTGGAGGACGCGATGCGCGAGCGCATGGCCCGGGTGTTCCCGCAATTGCAATCGGTGCCGGTCGAGTTCGTCTGGGGCGGCTTTGTCGACATCAGCATGAACCGGACGCCGGATTTCGGCAGGGTGGCCGACAACGTCTATTACCTGCAAGGATTCAGTGGCCATGGCGTCGCGTTGACCGCTCTGGCCGGGCAGATGGTGGCCCAGGCGATCGGCGGGCAGGCCGAGCGCTTTGATCTGTTTGCCCGGCTGCGCCACCGTGAGTTTCCCGGCGGCAGCTGGCTTCGTACGCCGACGCTGGCACTGGCCATGGCCTACCACCAGCTGCGCGACCTTATGTAGCGGCCATGGGCGGCTCGGGCGTTGGGTTCGTCGGTGCTGGCATCGCGATCCCGTTCGGCAAGCCCTGCGCAGCCAGCAAGGTGTCTGGTGCCGGCGCAAGGTCGGCGATTTCGCGCAGGATGGCCTGGGCCAGATCGGGGCCATGGCGGCGGATGTCGTCCAGAGCCGCGTAGCCGTAACCGATCACCAGACCGCGCAGGTCCTGGCGATCGATGCAGTACGCCGACAGCGGCCGTACCGTGAGTCCCAGTTCACCGATGCGATTGGCCATGGCGACGTCATCGGCATCGCCATGCAGCCGCAGACACAGGTGCAGGCCTTGCTCGGCCCCGCTGATCCAGGCGCCGGCGTCAAGACAGGGTTTCAGTGCCTCCAGCAGACTGCGTCGGCGCAAGCCGTAGCTGCTACGGGCGTGGCGCAAGGCGTTGGCGAAATACCCCATCTCGATGAACTCGGCCAGGGCCGCCTGCAACTGCATCTGACCGGGGCGGTTGAGGTCGTAATGCGCCTGCTTGAAAGTTTCGACCAAGCCCACCGGCACCACCAGGTAGCCGAGTTTGAGCCCGGGATAAAGCACCTTGGAGAAGGTTCCCATATACAGGACCCGACCGTCCTGGTCCATGCCGCTGAGCGAGGACAGCGGTGGCGCGTCGAACCGGAATTCAGTGTCGTAGTCGTCCTCCAGCACCCAGCAGCTGTGGCGCCGGGCGACGGCCAGAATCTGCTGGCGCCGCTCCAGTGTCATCACGGCGCCAGTCGGATACTGGTGCGACGGCGTCACATAAATCAGGCGCGGAACCATGGCATCGTCCGAGGGCAGCGGAGCAATACCTTGCCGATCCACCGGTACGGCATGCAGTCGCAGGCCAGTGGCCAGAAAGGCCTTGACGGCACCCCAGTAGGCCGGATCCTCCATCCATACGGTGTCGCCGTGGTCTGCCAGCAGCTGGGCGCACAGCTCCATCGACTGCTGGGTTCCGCTGGTGATGATCACTTGCTCGGCATCGACCTGCACGCTGCGCGACACGCGCAGGTACTGGGCCACGGCCCGACGCAGCGGTGCGTAGCCTCCGCTGTAGCTGTAATCCAGCATGTCCGGGTAGTTCATGCGCCAGTGCTTGTTCTGCAAACGCAGCCACTGGGCCACCGGAAAGGCGCTGAAGTCGGCGATACCGGGTGTGAACGGCTGGATCTCGAGCTGGCTGGCGCAGTAGGTCGTTGCCAACGCGGTTCCGCGCTGCGACAGCCGGGCTGACTGCATCGACAAGGTTCCGACTCGCAACACGCCGGTGGCGGCAAGCCTGTCGCTGACGAAGGTGCCGCTACCGACCTGGGTGACCAGGTAGCCCTCGATGGTCAATTGGTTGAGCGCGGACACCACGGTATTGCGCGACAGATTCAGGTCGCGCATCAGCTGCCGGCTCGACGGCAGGCGGTCGCCGGCGCCTAGCCGCCCGTCGAGGATGGCGCGGCGCAATACCTCATAGACTTGGCGGTGCAGCGGAACCTTGTCGCGCGCACCCAGGAGGCCGAGATCGGTAAGCAGAAGTTCCGACAGCACAAATGGCAGAAGAGGGTCTGGGTGCGTGGCGGGAAGTGGCCTGCGGGCACCGGAATTGGCACCCTGCGCCCGCCTTCAATGGCTCCATTGTGACCGAGATCCGGGGCGCAAAATGAAAGCCATACCCGTAACAACAGCAAGGAGATCCCGATGATCCGCAACCTATTTTCCGGTCGTACCTGGCTGCGAAAGACATTGCCGCTGACCGCAGTGGCGCTGGCGATCGTCGCTGTCGGCATGGCCGTGCCAGCCTCGGCGCAGACCAAGCAACTGCTGGTGTACAGCTGGGCCAACTACATTCCGCCCGCCTTGCTCAAGAAGTTTGAGGCCGACACCGGCATCAAGGTCAGCCTGGACGTCTACGACAGCAACAACGCCATGTTGGCCAAGCTGCAGGCCGGCGGTGGCGGATACGACATCGTGGTACCCAGCAACTCGATTCTGGGCACGATGATCCGTACCGGACTGGTGCTCAAGGTGGATGCGTCCAAGATGCCCAATTACAAGAACGTGGCCGCGCCGCATGACCATCCCGATGTCGACATGAACCGGGACTATTCAGTTCCCTACCTTTGGGGGTCAACCGGTTTCACCTATGACTCGGCCAAGGTCCCGGGTGGCAAACTCGATGAAAGCTGGAAGGAATTCTTCGAGCCGCGCCCGGAACTGGTCGGCAAGATCGCCGCGATGAAGGACCAGGGCGAAATGTTCACGGCAGCCGCGATTTATCTGGGCATCGATACTTGTACCGAAAATCCGGCCGACGCGCAGAAGATCCTGGAACTGCTGGAAAAGCAGAAGCCGGCGGTCAAGATCTATTCTTCCTCCGGAACCATCGGTCGCATGCAATCTGGTGAGGTGGTGTTGCACCAGCAGTGGAACGGTGCCGCGCACCGTGTCAAGGAGAAGTTGACGACGGCCGTGTTTGTCTATCCGCGCGAGGGCCTGAATCTGTGGGGCGACAACCTGGTGGTGCCCAAGGGGGCGCCGAACGTGGAGAACGCCAAGACGTTCCTGAACTGGATGATGGACCCCAAGAACATTGCCGAGGCGTCGGACTTCAGCGGTTACAACAACGCAATCAAGGGCTCGGAGGCCTACATGAATGTGGCGATGCGTGACGATCCGGCGATCAATCCGCCGGCCGCGATGCAGGCACGTTTCCGTCCGGTGAAGGACTGCGCGGCCAAGGCGCGCGAATTGCGCGACGGGGTGTGGACGCGGCTGCAGCGTTGAGCCCCGGCGCGGCGTCGGGAACCGGTGGCGGGGCCGCGGTCGGCCCAGGTCAAGAAACGCCGGCGGTGCGCCTGAGCGGGGTTCACAAGACCTATCCCGGCGCCACCCAGCCGGCCTTGCGCGACGTGTCGCTGGACATCGGCAAGAACGCGTTCTTCACGCTGCTCGGACCGTCCGGTTGCGGCAAGACGACGCTGTTGCGCATGATTGCCGGGTTCGAAACGCCGGACTCTGGCGCGGTGCAACTCGATGGCCAATCGGTCGTGGGAATTGCGCCGAATCGGCGCCCGGTCAACACGGTGTTCCAGAGTTACGCCCTGTTTCCGCACATGACCGTGGCGCAGAACATTGCGTTTGCGCTGGACATGCTGGATCGCCCGCGCGCGGCGAGCGCGACCCGGGTGGCGGAGATGGTGCGCCTGTTGCGGCTCGAGGGGCTGGAGCAGCGACGCCCGCACCAGCTCTCCGGCGGTCAGCAGCAGCGGGTGGCGCTCGGTCGCGCGCTGGCGCCTGCGCCCCAGGTGCTATTGCTCGACGAGCCGCTGTCGGCCCTCGATCTGAAGTTGCGCAAGGAAATGCAGGTTGAACTCAAACGTCTGCAAACGGAGACCGGCATCACTTTCGTGTTCGTCACCCACGACCAGGAAGAAGCATTGACGATGTCCGACCAGGTGGCGGTTCTGAGCGGGGGCGAAATCGTGCAGGTCGGCGCGCCGGTGGATATCTACGAGCGGCCGGTCAATCGCTTCGTCGCCGAATTCATCGGTGACGCGAATTTCCTGCCGGCCAGCTGCGTCACCCAGGACGCTGACGGGCCGTGTTTTCGGATTGACGGCGCTGCGCCGGCAGGGTCTCCGATCCGGATCGCCGACAGCGAAAGCTTCACCCCGGGGGCGAAGGTCGTGGTGGTGGTGCGGCCCGAGCGTCTGATGCTGGTCGAAGAGATGGCACAAGCGCCGCTGCAGGCCAGCGTCACCGGCGCGATGTACAGCGGCAGCGATCTGATGCTGCACTGCGAATTGGACGGCGGAACGCCGCTGCGGGTCCGCCTCGCCGGAGCCGCCCATGCGACCATTCCGCGTGGCAGGGTGGGTCTGGCATTTGCACCGGGCGCCGCGCGGGTGTTTGCCGCATGATCGCTGGCGTGAAACGCCGCGACCTGGCGTTGACGGCGCCCGCCACCGGCTATCTGGTGGTGCTGATGATCGTGCCGCTGCTGTTGATGCTGGTGGTGTCGTTTCTCGAGCGCGCACCGTTCGGCGGCGTGCAGTGGGGAACGTTCACCACGGTTGCCTACGAGAAGCTCGTGGTCGAGCGCGACTTGATGGGGCAGCTGGCGATCAATACCGACTATCTGTCGATCTTCGCGCGTTCGTTCCGGCTGGCCGGCATCACCACCGTGCTGACGCTGCTGGTCGGGGTTCCGACTGCCCTGTACATGACCACCTTGTCGCGGCGCCAGGCGGCCTTCGTGCTGTTCCTGATCACCGTGCCGTTCTGGACCAACCTGCTGGTGCGCAACTTCGCATGGATCTTGATCCTGCGCAATGGCGGTTCGCTGGACTGGGCGCTGCAGCTTGTCGGCCTGACCCAGCAGCCGGTCGACATCCTGTACACGCCGCTGGCCACCGGTATCGGGCTGACCTACTCGTTTCTTCCGTTCATGATCCTGCCCGCCTACGTGGCCCTGGAGCGCATCGACCGCCAGCTGATCGAAGCGGCGTTCGACCTCGGCGCCGACCGCTGGCGGGTGCTCACAAGGGTGGTGCTGCCGCTGGCCATGCCGGGCATCGTGGCCGGCGCGGTGCTGGTATTCGTTCCCTGCCTCGGCGCATATGTGAGCCCCGAACTGCTGGGCGGCGGCAAATCGCTGATGATCGGCAACCTGGTGCAGGCGCAGTTCGGCGAGTCGCGTAACTGGCCGTTCGGTGCAGCGCTGGCGCTGGTGCTGGTCTTGATGCTGCTGCTGGCGCTGGGCTTGCTGGCGTGGCTGCGCCGGCGCAGCGCGAGGGTGGCAGCATGAGACGCCGGGCCGCCCCGGTGCGCATTGCGCGCAGCTGACCTTATGCGCGCCCAGAAAAACCTGATGTTCCATCCGCTGGACCGCGGAATTGCGCTGCTGGCGCTGATTTTTCTGTACCTGCCTATCGTGACGCTGGTGGTGTTGTCGTTCAACGCCAACGAGGTGACGACCATCTGGTCGGGTTTCAGTGTCCGGTGGTATGTCGACGTCATGGGCAACGAGGCGATCCTGCGCGCCGCCCGCAACTCGGTGCTGGTGGCGACGGTGGCTACGCTGGTCGCCAGCGCTGCAGCCACCGCCGCAGCGCTGGGCGTGGTGCGCTCCAGCACCTTCCATCGCACCGCGGTCGAGGGCCTGTTCAGTTTGCCGCTGCTGGTGCCCGAGATCGTCACGGCGGTCGCGCTGCTGATTCTGTTCGTCATCGTCGGATTGCCGCTGGGCCTCGGCTCCGTGATGCTGGCCCATACGGTGTTCTGCATACCATTTGCGTATTACCCGATCAAGTCGCGCCTGGCCGGGCTGGATCCGGCGCTGATCGAGGCGGCCAGCGATCTGTACGCAAGCCCGTGGCGCCGCTTCGTGCGCATCGAGATGCCCTTGCTGGCGCCCGGCATCTTTGCCGGCGCCTTGCTGGCCTTCATCAGTTCGCTGGGGGACTTCGTGATCTCCTATTTCGTATCCGGCCCGGGTTCGACCACATTGCCGGTCTACATATTCGGCATGATCCGTACCGGCGTGACGCCGGAGGTCAACGCCTTGTCGGCATTGTTTCTGCTCGCGTCGATCGTGGCCATCACGGTCGCATTCGTCGTGGCCCATCGGCTCGCGGGCAACAAGCTGGCTGCAGCGGCCTGATGATTGACAGGAGAGCGGACCCATGGCTGAACTGAACGTGTATTACGACCGGGCCTATACCGGATCGGCGTTTGCATTCGAGACCACCCGCAAGGCGACCTGGGTTGCCGAGTCACTGGCCCGCGACCCGATTGCAGGTATCCGGCTGGTCGCACCGAGGCATCTGGATTGGGACGAGGTGGCGCGGATTCATTCGCCGGCCTATGTGCAGGCGATCCGTACCGGCGAACCGCGTGCGCTGGCACAGTCCCAGTCGCTGCAATGGGACGCCGGCCTCGGGCCCATGGTGCTGGCCACCAATGGCGGTGCTGTCGCGGCCGCACTGGACGCGTTGCGCTGCGGCGTATCGGGATCCTTGTCTAGCGGGCTGCACCATGCCCGGCGCGCAAGCGGACGCGGCTATTGCACCTTCAACGGCCTGGCCATCGCTGCCCGTGCGGCACTCGATGTCGGTGCCCGCGCCGTGCTGATCCTCGATCTGGATGCGCATTGCGGGGGCGGAACCGCCGAACTGGTGGCCGATGAGCCACGGATCTGGCAGCAGGACATATCGGTCGACGATTTCGACGACTACGTCAGCAGCGATCGGGTCCGGCTGCACATGGTGCACGACAGCGCCGACTATCTGGACCGGGTCGATGCCTGTCTGCAGGCCGTCGACGCGGCTGGCGTGGAATTCGACCTGTGCCTGTACAACGCCGGCATGGATCCGCATGAAGGTTCTGCCGACGGGGCGCTGGCGGGCATGACTGCGCAGATTTTGCAGGCACGCGATGAAAAGGTGTTTGACTGGTGCCGCAGGCGCGGTCTGCCGGTCGCGTTTGTGCTGGCGGGAGGGTACATCGGGCCACGCCTGGACGCGGTGGCACTGGTGCGCTTGCATCGGCTGACCTTGGCGGCGGCTGCACGCCACGCCACTTTGGAAAGGCCTGTCTGACCCTGGCGGGGGTCCATTGGCGGGCCGCGGGCGCGCAGTGACTGTTCGATCCTGTGGACAATGGCAGTGGTGTGTCAAATTTGTGTGGCGTCAGAATTGGCAACGGCCGGTAGATACAAAAGGTGAAACTGACCCATGGAGAACCTGATGGAAGAAGAAAAGCCGATGAGTTTCAACGACCTGGAGCAATGGCTCAACGAACGTCGTGTCACCGAGGTCGAATGCCTGGTGCCCGACTTGACCGGGGTGGCGCGCGGCAAGATCGTGCCGCGTGCCAAGTTCACCGAAGACCGGGGCATGCGGCTGCCACAGGCGGTGGTGGCGATGGGGGTTACCGGCGAATTTCCGGAAAGCGGGCCGTATTACGACGTGATCGATCCGACCGACAAGGACATGCAGCTGCGCCCGGATCCGTCCACCCGCCGGCTGGTCCCCTGGGCCGTTGACCCGACGGCGCAGGTGATCCATGACTGTTTCGACCACGATGGCAAGCTGGTGCCGTTTGCACCGCGCAGTGTGTTGCGGCGCGTCTGCGACCTGTTTGCCGCCGAAGGCCTTCAACCAATCGTGGCGCCAGAGCTGGAGTTCTACCTGACAGCGCGCAACACCGATCCGAATACCTTGCTCAAGCCGCCGATCGGGCGAAGTGGCCGTGCCGAGACCTCGCGCCAGGCCTACAGCATCGACGCGGTCAACGAGTTCGACCCGCTGTTCGAGGAAATCTACGACTA
>JBDTMH010000089.1:0-16283 GCA_039934375.1 Burkholderiaceae bacterium
CGAAGCCCCAGCACCATTCCGTCATTGCCTGCTGGAACGGCAGCGTGAAATCGTCTGCTGCGGCCAGATTCTTCTCGACATAAGCGGCACCCAGCGTCGCTTTGCGCTGCGTCAGTCCCTTTTTAAAAAGATCCTTGTCCATGGGTGATGCTCCTTCAGTTGCGTAATGCGATTGCGATGTTCTTGGTGCGCAGGTAATTGCCGAGGGCCTCACGGCCTTTTTCGCGCCCGTAGCCCGACTTGCCGACGCCGCCAAAGGGCGTTTCAACGCCGCCGGCAAACCATTCATTGACGAATACCTGGCCCGCGCGCAGTCGCCGGGCGGATGACAATGCGCGGTCGATCTGTTGCGTGAAGATGCCGGCGACAAGCCCATAGGCGGTGCCATTGGCGATCGCGATCGCCTCGGCGTCCGTCTGGAACGGTGTCACCGCAAGCACAGGTCCGAATACCTCCTGGTGGGCGATTTCCATCGTGGGCGCCACGTCGGCAAGCACGGTGGGCTGGAAGAAACACCCCGGACCGGACAACAGCGTCCCGCCGGTCACGCAGCGTGCTCCTTGCTGGCGGGCCCGCTCTGTCATGGCGGCCACCTTGGCCAGTTGCGCGCGCGATATCAGCGCGCCCATGTTGGGCCCGAACTCGGGTCGCTCCAGGCCAGGCCCGACCGACAAGGCGCCGGCCATGGCGCCCACCGCCTCCACCACTTCGGCATAGCGGGACTGGTGTACCAGCAGGCGCGACATCGCGGAGCAGGCTTGCCCGGCGTGAAAGAAGCTGCCCCAGCGAACCGAAGTCAGCAGTTGTTCCAGATCCGCGTCCTCAAAGGCGATGGCCGCCGATTTGCCGCCGAGTTCCAGCACGCAGGGAACCACGTTGCGCGCGGCCGCAGTGGCAACGGAAACACCGGTAGCTACGGAACCGGTGAACACGATCTGGTCCACGCCGGGGTGTGCGGCGAGCGCGGCACCGGCCAGCGGTCCGCTGCCGCACAGCAGGTTGACCGCGCCCGGGGGAAGGCCTACGGCGAGCGCGGCCCGGGCAATAAAAGCGTTGCTCAAGGGGTCGAGTTCGGGCGTCTTGACGACGCAGGCGTTGCCGGCGGCGAGTGCCGGTGCCAGCGAGCGTGCGGTCATCTCCAGCGGATAGTTCCACGGCACGATCTGTGCCGACACGCCGTACGGCTCGCAACTGGTGAAGTCGTAGTAGCCGTCGCCCAGCGGAATGGAGCGACCGTCCAGGCTCTCGGTGAGGGCCCCGTAGTACTCGAAATAGCGCGCAGCGCCTTCGACTTCCAGTCGCGCTTCCCACAGCGGTTTGCCAGATTCACGGGTCAGCAAGGGTGCGATTTCGTCGATGCGCGCCAGCAGGTAGTCGCCCATGGCCCGAACCAAACGCGCACGCTCGACTGGACGCATCGCAGTGAGTGCGCCCGAATCGTGGCAGCGCCGGGCCGCAGTAACGGCGCGGTCGATGTCTGCGGCGTCTGCCGCCGCGTGTTCGGCCAGCAGTTCTGCGCTGGCGGGATCATGGACCGCGATGCGTCCGGCACCACCGCCGCACCAGTCACCGTCGATGAAATTGCGCCAATAGGGTTCGATCTCAGCCATCGATCGCCTCGCGCAACCATTGCTGCAATAGCTGGATCGAGTGTTCCGATTTCAGGCCACCGGCCGGGTCGAGCACCAGCGGGCCGGGTCGGTAGCCTTTGCTGCGCATGCCGCGCTGGACCGACTCGACCAGGTGGATGTCTTCTTCGACCGTGGTGGCGCGGTCCTGCGCGGCGAGACGCCGGACGACGTCGTCTTCGGCGCCGTCGATCGAGTACCAGCCGCGCCAGACGACCACCTCATCGACACCCTTGACGCGCCAGTGGTAGGTGTTGAGCCGGTTGCCGGGATAGACCTGAAACGAGAACAACGGCCACAGGTACCAGGACGAATACTCACCCGCACGCGGATTGCTGTCCAGGTCGATCGGGTAACTCATGCGATCGAGGTTCTGCGATTCCGTGGTGTGGCGCAGGCAATGGCCTTGTGGCCGGACGTCGTAGGTCTTGGGGTCGATGACGCCGGTGGCGAAGGTGGGGTGGTTGAGCGTGCAGTGGTAACACTCGGAGTAGTTTTCCACCGAGACCTTCCAGTTGCAGCGCTCGGGGATTTCGACCCATTGCAACGGCCTGAGCCTGTCGATCTGTGGCACGAATTCGCGCAGTTCCTGCTCGACGCCGGGAAACCATTGCGCCATCGGCAGGGCTTGCGGGTCGAGATTGACGAACACGAATCCGCAGAAGACCTCGGTGCGAACGCCGCTCAGGCAGATGTCCTCCTTGCGAAAGCCCGGTACCACCCGGGTGTTGGGACCGGCGCGAAGTTTGCCGTCGAGCTCATACGTCCATGCATGGTAGGGACATGTCAGCTGCTGCTTGTTGCCCTGCCCACTGACCAGTTCATGGGCGCGGTGCTGGCAGACGTTGTAGAACGTTTTGATCGTGCCATCGGGGGCCTTGACGCAGAACAACTGCTGCTCGGCAATTTCCAGCGTGAAATAGTCGCCGACCTCGGTCAGTTGCGAGACATGACCGGCGAACTGCCAGCTGCGCGCCAGCAGGCCCTCGCGCTCGCGGGCATAGATGGCCGGGTCGGTGTAATACCGACCTTCGAGCGAGCGGACCGGCTCGATCCTTTCTGTTGTCTGTGTCGCTTCCATGGTGATCAGCCCTTGTCGTCCCAGTAGACACCCTGCCGGTGCCGGCGTTCGTGAAATTGCTCGATATTGTCGATCGCCTGCGCGTCGGCTTCGGCGATGACAAATGCCATCAAGGTCTCCATCAGGGCCGCCAGGGCCACGATGGACGAAAAAAACTGCGGCGTGTCGGTCGGCACCACGAACCGATGCTGCGCACGCAACACGATGGGTGAGGCCGGACTGTCGGAGATGGCGATCACGGTCAGGCCCTGCTCCAGCGCCACGTCGACGGCTTCCACTATTTCGCGCCGATAGGGCTTGAACGTCATCGCCAGCAGGACATCGCGGCTGTCGGCGCGCACCAGACCGTCCAGTGGCAGACCGCCCGGCCGTGGCAGTGCCTGGATCTTGTCCATCGCCATGCCCCCGAGGTAGGCGAAATTGCTCGCCACCGAATGCGCGAAACCGACACCGAGCACGAAGGTCTGGCGCGATGCGCTGATGGCCTTGGCTGCGCGCTTGAGGTCGATGGCCTTGGCATTGGCGTAGGTACGCTCCAGGTTGGCGAGCATGGTTGACGCCATCTCGCTGTAGATGCGTGCGTTTTCCCCGCCTTTGGCCAGCGACTGTAACCAGCGCGCCCGGTCTGGAAAGTTGTCCTTGCCCTGGATGATGTTGTCGCGAAACGGGCGCCGGAAATCCTCGTAGCCGTCGAATCCGAGTTGGCGGCTCATTCGCACCAGCGTGTTCGCCTTGACATGGGCGGCGTCTGCAATCGCATGGATGGACCCTACGCCGATCGCGTTGCGGTTCTCCAGTATGTAGGTTGCCGCCTTGCGCAGCTCGGGCGTGAACCCGTCCATTTGCTCGGCGATGCGTTGCAGCACACGGGTTGGCGTGTTTTCAGAGGGCATGGCACGAGTGTTTCATAATATTTTGACAATGGTACAAGTGTGTGATATCTTCGTCCAGTCTTTCTTCGGACTTCGGGAGTGACAGCATATGGTTCCGTCTTCGGCTCGCGTGGTGATCATCGGAGGGGGCGTGATGGGTGCAGGACTGGCCTATCACCTGGCACACGAAGGTTGGACGGATGTGATTCTGCTTGAAAAAGCGGAACTCACGTCGGGTTCGACCTGGCATGCGGCCGGCCAGATCACGCATTCGACCTCCAGCTTCTCGCTGGGCAAGTGTGTCGGCTACAACATCGACCTGTACTCCCGCGTGCTGGAGAAAGAAACCGGCCAGTCGGTCACGTGGCATGGCTGCGGCTCGCTGCGGCTGGCCTATACCGAAGACGAACGCGACTGGTTGTGCCACACGCTCAGCGTCGGCCGGGCACTCGGGTTTCCGATGGAAATGGTGTCGCCGGCGCGGATTCGCGAGTTGCACCCGTTCTATAACCTGGACGGCGTGTTGTGTGCCTTGCACACACCCGTCGACGGACACGTGGACCCTTCGGGCGCGACCATGGCCTTGGCCCAGGGTGCCCGTGCGTTGGGTGTCAAGATCATCCGGCATTGCCGCGCGACCCATATCACGCCGTTGCCAGGCGGCGAGTGGAAGGTCTCCACCGAGCAGGGTGACGTGGTGTGTGAACACGTGGTCAACGCCGGCGGCACCTATGCGCGCCAGATCGGCCATTGGGTGGGGCTTGAAATTCCGACCACCTCGATGACACACCACTATCTGGTGACCGATACGGTGCCCGAGTTCCAGGCCCTGGAGAAGGAATTGCCGGTGGTGCGCGACGACCGACTGGTGTCGGGCTACATCCGCATGGAGCAGAAGTCCGGCCTGATCGGCATTTACGAAAAAGCCAATCCGCGCACGGTCTGGGAGGATGGTTGCCCTTGGGAGGCCGAGCATGAATTGTTCAGCCCGGACTACGAACGCATCATGCCGTGGCTGGAGAATGCGATGGGGCGCATGCCGGTGCTGTCGCAGCTGGGCATCAAGCGCGAAGTCCATGGCGCGATCTCGCATCCGCCGGACGGCAACCCGCTGATCGGCCCGGCGCCTGGACTGAAAAACTTCTGGCTCAACTGCGGCTGCCAGATCGGCATCGGCTGGGGTCCGGGATTGACGCGCGAACTGGCGCGCTGGATGGTGCTTGGTGCGGCCGACATCAACATGCGTGAGTTCGATCCGCGCCGTTTCGGGCCCTACGCCGACCAGAAGTTCCAGGTCACCAAGGCGAAAGAGGACTACCTGCTGCGCCACGAGACCCCGTTCCCGAACTTCAACCGGCTCGCCGGTCGGCCGGTCAAGCCGTCTGCCATCTACCAGGATCTGAAGGATCAGGGCGCGGTGTTCGAGGAGGTTTATGGCCACGAACGTCCGCGCTGGTTCGCTCCCGTTGGCGTGGCGGCCCAGGACATCTACGGATTTCGTCGAACCCGGTTGCACGACATCGTTGGCGCCGAGGTGCGTGCCGTACGCGCCGACGCCGGGATCATGGACATCTCCGCGTTCACCAAGGTCGAGGTGTCGGGACCGGATGCGGCGGCTTTCCTGGACCGGCTGGTCCCCAACCGCTTGCCCTCGGCCACCGGACGCATCGCGCTGACCCATCTGCTCGGTGACAAGGGTCGGATCGAGCTGGAAATGACCGTGGTTCGCTTGGCTCAGGACCGCTTCTACCTGGTCTGCGCCGCATTCTTCGAACAGCGACTGGTCGACTATCTGAGCTTTGCGCGGTCGGGCGAGGACATCACGATCACCAATCGTTCTACAGCGTGGGGTGCGCTGGCGCTGAACGGGCCGCGCGCGCGTGACATCCTGGCGCAAAACACCGACGCGGATCTGGGTAACGCCGGCTTCAAGTGGCTGACGGCGCAGGAAATCCAGGTCGCGGGCCATGCCGTATGGGCCTTGCGCATGTCCTACGCCGGCGAACTGGGCTGGGAATTACACGGTAGTCGCGAGGCGATGCTGGCGGCCTACCGTGCACTGCGTGCTGCAGGCAAGGAGCATGGCCTGATCAACTACGGCTCGTTCGCGATGAATGCGATGCGGCTGGAAAAAGCGTTCAAGGGCGCGGGCGAACTGACCAACGAGGTCACCTTGCCCGAGGCCGACGTGATGCGCTTCGTCAAACTGGAAAAGGAATTTCGCGGCAAGGCCGCAACAGTGGCTGCGACAGCGGCGACTCTGAAGTGGGTCTGTGTTTATCTGGAGGTCGTAGATGACGGCAAGTCCGACGGCCATGGCGGCGAAGCGGTGCTGCGCGATGGGGAGCATGTCGGTTCCGTCAGTTCGATCGCTTTCGGCCATGCGGTGGGCAAGCTGCTGGCCTTTGCCTATGTGAAACCCGCCCATGCCGCGCCGGGAACGCCACTACAGGTGGTCGTGATGGGCGAGCCGCGTGATGCGCAGGTACTGGCTGACGCAGCCTACGATCCGCAGGCGCTGCTACCGCGCACCGACGCGCAGGCGATCATGGTCGCTTGATCAAACCGATTCAGCCGGATTATGGCGCAATGTGCAGGATGGCAACAGGAGGGCAAGAGCCATGAAGATCACGCAAATCCACATCTGGGAAGTGCCTCTGACTAGCCATGTGACCTACCACATGGCAGCGGGCAAGACCTGCGACGTCGTGCCATCGATCGTGCTGCGGGTCGATACCGACGCGGGGGTCTCCGGGTGGGGCGAGGTATGTCCGATACCGCATTACCTGCCGGCCTACGCCGGTGGCGTACGCCCGGCACTGGAATACCTGGCGCCGGTGCTGATCGGCGCCGATCCGGTCGGCCCGGAGGCGCTGATGGCCCGAGTCGACGCCTTCCTGCAGGGCCATGTGTACGCCAAATCAGCGCTCGACATCGCCTTGTGGGACATCACCGGCAAGGTCGCCGGACTGCCGCTGTACACCTTGCTCGGCGGGCGGCAGAACCAGGACATGCCCTTGTACCACTCGATCACCTGCATTGAGCCCGACGAAATGGCGCGCATCGCACGTGACGCACGTGCCAGCGGGATTGAGCAGTTCCAGGTCAAACTCGGCGCCGATGGCGACTGGCAAACCGATGTGGCACGCCTGCGCCAGGTGCGCGAGGCAGTCGGTGCCGGCCCTCTTGTGTATGGCGACTGGAACTGCGGCGCAACGCGGCTCGACGCGATCCGGGTCGGCCGTGCCGTGGCCGATCTGGATGTGATGCTCGAGCAACCCTGTGCCACGCTGGAGGATTGCAGCGAGGTGCGCCGCATGACCGGGCTGCCGCTGAAAGTCGACGAAAGCGGGTACGACACCGCGTCGCTGCTGCACGGCCACCAACTCGGATGCATGGATGCCGTGACACTCAAACTGTCCAAGTTCGGCGGCCTGTCGGCGCTGCGGCGCGCGCGCGACCTGTGTCTGCAGCTCGGACCCAAGATCTGCGTCGAGGACACCTGGGGCTCGGACGTGACGACCGCGGCCGTGCTGCATCTTGCTGCGTCGACGCCCGGCGGGCGTTTGCTCAACACCTGCGACCTGTCGTCCTACGTCAGCCCGCGGTTGGCGCCGGACGCTCCCGTGCGCAAGCATGGGCGTATCGCGCCACCGCAAGGGGTCGGGCTGGGTATATCGCCCGATCCAGCAGCGCTGGGCGAAGCCATCGCCATCATTGACTAGGAGTTGCAATGCTGACCACCACCCGAATGACGAGCCTTGGCGCTCGCGCACGTGCCGTGCTTCCCGCCGGAGGATTCGGCAACTTCGACCCCACGATGTTCATCCGAAACGGCAAGGGCAGCCGGGTCTGGGACGAGGACGGCAAGGAATATGTCGACTACCTGATCGGCTCGGGGCCGATGCTGCTGGGCCACGGCCACCCGGAGGTGTTGCAGGCCATCACCGAGCAATTGCCCAGGGGCATGACCTTCTTCGCCAACAACGCCGCGGGCGTGGAACTGGCCGAAGAGATCTGCAACGGTGTACCTTGTGCCGAGCAGGTGCGTTTCCTGTCCTCGGGTGGCGAGGCCGACATGTATGCCATCCGGCTTGCACGCGCCAGCACCGGGCGCGACAAGATCGTGAAATTCGAGGGCGGCTACCACGGCATGTCGGCCGAGGCGCAGATGAGCCTGGCGCCGACGCGCCAGAGCGATTTCCCGCAGGCTTCGCCCGATAGCGCCGGCATCCCCGAGGCGGTGCGGGCACAGATGCTGATCGCGCCCTATAACGATGTCGACTATCTGGAGACCTTGCTGACCCAACACGGTGACCAGGTGGCGGGCATCATCGTCGAGCCCTTGCAGCGCATCATCCCCGCGGCGCCTGGTTTCCTTGCGGCGGTGCGCGCACTGTGCGACCGCCATGGCATCGTTTTGATCTTTGACGAGGTGGTGACCGGCTTCCGCTTTGCTTATGGCGGTGCGCAGCAGGCATTCGGCGTTACGCCCGACTTGTGCACGCTCGGCAAGATCATCGGCGGTGGCTTCCCGCTGGCTGCGGTGGCTGGGCGCAAGTCCATCATGGACCATTTCGACAAGTCCATCGTCGGCCCGCAGCGCTGGCTGATGATGCTGGGCACGCTGTCGGCGACGCCGGTCGCGGCTGTCGCTGGGCTCAAGACGATGGAGATCCTGCGTCGTCCCGGAGCCTACGCGCAGTTGATGGCCAACGGCGAGCGCCTGCAGGCGATGTTCACACGCCACCTGCAGGCGGTGGGTGTGCCGCACCGGATCGTGGGGCATCCCACACTGTTCGACGTATTGTTCACCGAGCATCAGGTGCTCAACTATCGCGACGTGTTGGCCGCCGACGCGCAGCGCAATGCCCGCTTCAATGCGGTGTTGCGTGCCAACGGTGTGTTCAAGTCGCCAGGCAAGATCTACCCGCACCTGGCATTGACGCAAGAGGATTTCGACTGGACCGAGAACGCGATTGCGGCTGCGGCACAAGCCGTTGCAAAGGGCTGATTCCGCATATCAGACACTGATCGAGGCCGCACGCCGCGAACAGTGGGTGTTGGTCAGCGGTCCGCACGCCAACGCACCAGCGCGGCCAAGCCGCCGGTTACGCGCTCAGGCCAGCAGGTCGTGCAGGCAACGCGCCATGACCTTGGTGGCCCGGCGCAGGTCTTCGAGCTGCAGTCGCTCGTCGGCGCGCTTGGCGTTGGATTCGAGCACGGTGCGCGGCCCGGCTCCGTAGATGACACCGGGTATGCCGGCCTCGCAAAACAGCCGCACGTCGGTGTACAGCGGCGTTCCCAGGGCCGGGATCTTCTCGCCGAAGACTTGCTCGCCATGTTTCTGCAATGCCGTCACCAGCGGCTGGTTGCCCGCAAGCGGGCGCATCGCCCTGGCCAGCAACATGCGTCGTATGTCTACTGTGACGCCCGGAATCGATGCCGCGGTCTGCTCAATGATCCGGCGCAGCGTGGATTCGACCTCGGCCGGGTCTTCCTCCGGGATCATGCGCCGGTCCAGCTTGAAGCTGGCGCGCCCCGGCACGACGTTGGTGTTGGTACCGCCCTCGATCATGCCGACGTTCAGATAGGGGTGGTTGATGCCTTCGACCTGCGAGCTCACCTTCTGGTACAACTTGTTCTGCGCATAGAGCTGGTTCAGTATCTGCACGGCGGCATGGATCGCATCGACGCCGGAGTCGGGAATTGCCGCATGCGCCATCTTGCCGTGCACCGTGACCTCCATCTGCAGGCAACCGTTGTGGGCAGTGATGACCTGGTAGCTGAAGCCCGCCGCGACCATCAGGTCCGGATGGATGATCTTGTGCCGGAGCAGCCAGGCAGGGCCGACCTCACCGCCGAATTCCTCGTCATAGGTGAACAGCAGTTCGACGCTGCCTTTGGCCGGTCGGGCCACGGCCTCCAATGCACGCACGGCGAAGGTATAGGTCGTGAAATCGCATTTGCTGACCGCGGCCGCCCGACCGTAGATGGCGCCATTTTCTATTTCGCCGCCATACGGGTCGTGGGTCCAGCCCTCGCCCGGCGGCACCACGTCGCCGTGGGCGTTGAGCAGGATGGTCGGGCCAGTGCCGTACTTGCGCCGCGCCACCAGGTTGGTGACCGATTGCAGTCCCGCGGCGCGTACCTCGGCTTCGGGTATCGGATGTTTCTCGACGCCGATGCCCATGGCCTCCAACAGTTCGGCGGTGCGCTCGGCATGCGGCGCGTTGTTGCCTGGCGGCGTGTCGGTGGGGACGCGGATCAGCTGCTGCAAAAAGGCAAGCTGTTCATCGAAATGCTGGTCGACCCAGGCGTCGAGCTGGTCATAGATTTTCATGAGAAATTTTTTTCCAAAGGTTTCAGCAGGCATCTGCCGTTAGTTGCAGCATTTGCTGGAAAGCCGCGACGGCCAGCTGCATGTCGTCGCTGGTCGTCGATTCGAGCGGATTGTGGCTGATGCCGGCGTTCTGGCCACGCACGAACAGCATCGCCTGCGGCATGACTTCGTGCAGCTTCATGGCGTCGTGGCCGGCGCCGCTGGTCATGGTGTGCAGCGGAACGCCCAGCGCGTCCAGCGCCTGCTCCCAGCGTGTCTGCCAGGTGGCGTCGCTGGGTGCGGCACTGGCGCGCATCGCTTCTTCCAGCGTGTAGCGCAGCTGGCGTCGGTCGCAGACTTCCTGCACCATGGCCAGCACGTCATGGACCATGGCATCGCGCTGCGCATCCGATGGTGCGCGCATGTCGATCGAGAACTGGCAGCGCCCCGGCACCACGTTGATCGACCCGCCCGGCACCAGCAGCTGGCCGACGGTGGCCACCGAGTCGGCATCCTGCCGAGCCCGCTGCTCCACCGCCAGCACCACTTCGGCGGCGCCGGCGGCGGCATCACGGCGTCGGTCCATCGGTGTGGTACCGGCGTGGCAGGCAGTACCGATGAACTCGACCACATAGCGCGTGCTGCCGTTGATCGACGTCACCACGCCCAGTGGCAGGTCGAGTTCGCCCAGCACCGGACCCTGTTCGATATGAACTTCGACAAAACCCAGGTACTGGCGCGGGTCGCGCTGGAGCGCCGCAATGGCGTCGATCTGCAGGCCGGCCTGATGCATCGCCTGGCGCATCGTGATTCCGTCGGCGTCTGTCTGCTCCAGCCAATCGCTGTGGAAGTCGCCGATCAGCGCACCCGAGCCAAGGAAGGTCGCCTTGTAACGCTGGCCTTCCTCTTCGGCGAAACCGATCACCTCGATGTCGAACGGCAGACGCTTGCCGGCGTGGTGCAGTTCGCGTACGGCCGCCATCGGCACGAAGATGCCCAGACGACCGTCATATTTGCCGCCATTGCGCACGGTGTCGTAGTGGCTGCCGGTCATCAGCGTGCGGGCATCGGCCGACGCTGCGTGGTAACGGCCCACCACGTTGCCGACCGCATCGATCTGCACCGTGTCGAACCCGCACTCCAGCATCTGATCGCGGATCTGCGCGGCGCAGGCGCGGTGCGCATCGGTCAGGTAGGTGACGGTGAGTTGCCCCTGCTCGGCATAGCCGGGGTCGGAGAAGCGGCCCAGCTGTTCCTGCCAGTCCCAGACCTGGTTGCCCAGCGCCAGCGAGACACCGAACTTGTCGTTCAGCCGCAGCTCGACGATGCGGTGGATGTTGCGCAGGTTTTCCTGCAACTCGACGTCCGGATGGTGGTGCACCCGGCGTTCGAACGTGGCCAGGATCTCCTGCCTGGACAGGCCGCTACCACGCGGGCCGCGCACGGCCAGGATGAAAGGGAAGCCAAAGCGCGCGGCGTATTCTGCATTGAGCCGCTCGATCGTCAGCAGCTCCTCGGGCGTGTATTGCGAGAGTCCGGCGGTTTTCTGTTCGTGCGTGGATTCGGTCGTCAACGTGTTGGTGCGCATCGCCTGGCCGCCAAGTTCCGGGTGGGCCCTCATCAGCGTGAGCTGGGCCTCGCGGCCGGCCGCGCGCAACACCTCGACCATGGCGTGCTTGAGTTGCGCCAGCGAGCGAAATGGCCGGCGCGCCAGTGCCTGGCGGGCGATCCACGGTGAATGCTCGTACAGGCCGTCGAGCATCGCGCAGGCGGCGTCATCCGAAGCCGCATTGAGTTGTTCCAGAGTCAGGTGGGCCATGACGGTTCTCGGATTTCAGCCGGCATACGGATGGGCCTGCTTCCAGTGGCGTGCGATGTCGACGCGGCGGCAGATCCAGACCTTGTCGTGCGACTGTACGTGGTCCAGGAAACGTTGCAAGGCGCGCAAGCGCCCGGGGCGTCCCAGCAGCCGGCAATGCATGCCGATGGTCAGCATGCGCGGCCTGTCTTCGCCTTGCGGGTCGCCCTCGGCGTACAGCACGTCGAAGGCATCGCGCAGGTAGGTGTAGAAGTCGTCGCCCTGGGCGAAGCCCTGGGCTGACGAGAAACGCATGTCATTGCTGTCCAGCGTGTAGGGCACGATCAGCTGCGGCACCACACTGCCGTCGCTCTTGCGCACCTGCATCCAGAACGGCAGGTCGTCGCCGTAGTAGTCGCTGTCGTATTCGAAGCCGCCGTAGTCGGCCACCAGCCGATGCGTGTTGGGGCTGTCGCGCCCGGTGTACCAGCCCAGTGCGCGCTCGCCGGTGAGTTGTTCGATGATCTCCATGCCGATGCGCATGTGTTCGCGTTCGAGCTTCTCGTCCATGGTCTGGTAGTTGATCCAGCGCCAGCCGTGACAGGCGATTTCGTGCCCGAGCGCCTTGAAGGCCGCCGTCAGCTCCGGATGACGCTGCAATGCCATGCTGACGCCGAACACCGTGAGCGGCAACTTGCGTCGCTCGAACTCGCGCAGGATGCGCCAGACGCCAGCGCGCGAACCGTATTCGTAGATGCTTTCCATGCTCAGGTGGCGGTCGGGGAAAGCGGCCGGGTTGAACATCTCGGACAAGAACTGCTCCGACGCGGGGTCGCCGTGCAGCACGGCGTTTTCGGCGCCTTCCTCGTAGTTCAGCACGAACTGCAGCGCAATGCGGGCAGCTCCGGGCCAGCGCGCATGGGGCGGGTTGCGGCCGTAGCCAATCAGGTCGCGCGGGTAGGCGGCGGTGCTGTCGTAGCAGGGCAGGGCAGGGTTCGTCATGGTTCAGCTCAGGGCCAGGGTGATGTCGTTACTGGGGACGGGGTGCTCGAAGGTCAGGTCTTGTTCTACATGGGCCAGGTGTTCGGCCATCAGCCGGGCCGCGCCATCGGCGTCGTGCGCGGCCAGGGCCCGCACCAACTGCACGTGTTCGTCGCTGGAGTGGCGCGCCTCGCGGCTGCTCTGGTACATCAGCGTGATCAGCGCGCAGCGTGCGACCAGCTGCCCGAGCATCTGCGCCAGCACCTTGTTGCCCATGAGCTCGGCCATGCACACGTGAAAGTCGCCCAGCAGCTCGGCGCGGCCACTGGCGTCCTCCCGCTCGATGGCGTTCTTCTCCTGCGCGATATGGGCGCGCAGGGTGCGGATCTGCGGCGCAGTGGCCTGCTGCGCGAAGGCCCTTGCCATCTCGCACTCAAGCATGCGGCGCACCGCGAACACCTGGCGCGCCTCGTCTGCCGATGGCGCTGCTACGAACGCGCCGCGCGCTGGCTCCAGCGTCACCAGCTGGTGCTGCGACAGTTGAAGCAAGGCCTGGCGCACCAGTGTGCGCGAGACACCGAAGTGGTCGGCCAGCTTTTGTTCGGCCAGCTTGCTGCCCGGCAGCAGCCGGTGTTCGACAATGGCCTTGGTCAGGGTTTGCACGATCATCGCGGTGGACGAAGATTCCATGGCCGCATGATAGCGCGAACGCGAATAAGTGTATACACTTTTGTATTTCAAATTTCTGAATCCGTTGTGGCCGTCCTCGCCTGTGGACTGCCCTGGCCGGGTAACGAGGGGGTGACTATGGGTTTGAGCACACATGTCCTGGATACCATGCACGGCGAGCCTGCCGGCGGCATGCAGGTGGCCTTGTACACGACCGAAGGCGCTGTCGCCGTGCTGGTGCGGCGCATCACGCTGAACCAGGACGGGCGCAATCCAGATGGACTGTTGTACGACGCCGCGAGCCTGAAGACCGGCACCTACCGGTTGGTATTCGAGGTCGCGCCGTATTTCCGTGCCCGGGGCGTCGCCTTGCCGGACCCGCCGTTTCTGGACCAGGTCAGTCTGGACTTCGGCATTGCCGACGCCAGCGCCCACTACCATGTGCCGCTGCTGGTCAGTCCCTGGAGTTATTCGACTTACCGTGGTTCATGAGGGCGTGTGAGGCGATCGCTTGAGCCCACGCAAGACACCGCAAAAAGACTATGGTTCGGCAGTCACTACAACTGGCCTTCTGTCAGCGTATCGAGTTGGAACTGGCCGCTCTTGTCCCAAAGCCAGACATCGGTGTAGGTGACCTTGCCCAAACGTGCGGGAATCGGATACGGTGCGGCCGCGCGCACGGTGCGCGCGATCTCCGCCATCACCTCAGGCGCATGTTTCGGAGCGCGCCGCCAACTCATGCCGGTGACCTGCCCCTGGCGGTCGATATCGACGTCGAGCACGCCAATGGCATACAGATGCGGCTGCAACATGCCCTTGTAGATGCGCTGGGCGTTGTGGGCGTACAGGTGCAAGGCTGCATCGCGTCGATAGGCTCGCGCGTTGGTGGCACTGGAGACGGCGGGCAACTGGCTCACCGGCGGAATGACGACCGCTGGCGGCAGCGTATCGGGAGGTGTGGCTGGGGCGGGCACTGCGGGAGCGGGCATTGCGGGAGCGGGTTGCGGGGCAGGCGTGCGGATCGGTGTCGTGCAACTGGCCAACAGTGCGGCGATGCCGGCGTACAGCGCCAGCAGAGGCGTACGGTGTTGCTTGGTCAAGATTGGCTCCGGGAACGGCTGGTGATGGCGCTGGCGCGCTGCAGGCATACTGTGCGTGATTGTGTCCCATCGGACGCTGACTGCCGCTGATCTGTTCGGTAACCATTCGTGAAAACTGCCGATATCGCATTCGACCGGCTGGCGCGCGCGCCAGCGGTCTGGGTCACGGTCGATGCCACCCAGGGTTCGGTACCGCGCGACGCCGGCACCTGGATGGCCGTGTTTGCCGATGATGTGGTCGGCACCATCGGCGGCGGTCATGTCGAGTTTCAGGCCATTGCGCTGGCGCGCCGGCGTCTGGCTGGCGAGACCGGGGAAGCGGTGGTGCGGTTTGCGCTCGGGCCCAGCCTGGGCCAGTGTTGCGGCGGCATCATGTACCTGCGCCTGGAGCGCGTCGACGCAGCTGCGGCGGCTGGTCTGCGCGCACGGCTGGCGCAGGCGCTCACGCCGCTGGCGCTGTTTGGCGGTGGTCACGTCGGCCAGGCCCTGGTCGAGGTGCTGGCCCGGCTGCCGTTTTCGGTGCACTGGATCGACAGCCGGGACAGCGTGTTCCCCTTGTCGCCGCCGGCCAACGTGGTGTGTGAACATTCGGCCCCGGTGCAGTCGGCGGTGCAAGACCTGGCACCGGGCAGCCATGTGCTGATCATGAGCTTCAGCCACGCCGAGGACCTGGACATCGTCGCGGCCTGCCTGCGTCGGCTGCGCCGCAGTGATGACCTGCCCTACATCGGTCTGATCGGCAGCAAGACGAAATGGGCAACATTCCGCCACCGGCTGCAGGAGCGGGGCTTTGGCGACGACGCGCTGGCGCGCGTCACCTGCCCGATCGGCATCGCCGGTGTGCCTGGAAAAGAGCCCGAGGTGATCGCGATTGCGGTGGCGGCACAGTTGTTGCAACTGCGCCCAAGTACTGTGGCACAGCCCGGGCATGGCAGCTGACGCTTGAAATGCGCGCAAAACTGTATACACTCGGCGATCCATGTCGCAGCGGAGCCGGGCCCGAAACAGGTCCTTGTTCGCGACGCTTTTCTGCTTACAGCGCCCGCAGTGGTGAGCAGGGGGTCCTCCCGCGCGCCAACCGCGCTGCGCTGCGAAAGATCTGACACATGGAAAGTTATTACCTTGACTGGGCCAACCTGCTGCTGCGCTGGGTGCATGTACTCACCGCCATTGCTTGGATTGGTTCCTCGTTCTACTTCGTCTTCCTCGACAGTTCCCTGGTACCCCCGACGTCAAAGGCGCTCAAGGAGATGGGTGTCGGTGGCGAGTTGTGGGCTGTTCACGGTGGCGGTTTCTACAACCCGCAGAAATATGCGGTGGCGCCCAAGGTGCTGCCCGACCACCTGCACTGGTTCTACTGGGAGAGCTACAGTACCTGGCTGTCGGGCTTCGCGCTGTTCACCGTGTCCTACCTGTGGAGTGCGCGTACCTACCTGATCGACACCTCCCTGATGAACTGGTCCAGCGGCGCGGCCATCGGCGTGGCAGTGTCGTTTCTGGTGGTTTTTTACATGCTGTACGACGTGATCTGCCGCGCCTTCGGTCAGCGCCGCCATGGCGACGCCATCGTCGGTGCACTGGTGCTGCTGGTCGTCTGTTTTGCCGCCTGGCTGGCCTGCCACTGGTTTGCCGGCCGTGCGGCCTTTCTCCTGGTGGGCGCGATGATCGCCACCGCCATGAGCGCCAATGTGTTGTTCGTGATCATCCCGGGCCAGCGCATCACGGTCAACGACCTGCGCGAAGGCCGGCCGGTCAACCCGGTGCATGGCCAGCGTGCCAAGCAGCGCAGCGTGCACAACACCTACTTCACGCTGCCGGTGCTGTTCGCCATG
>JBDTMH010000090.1:0-16233 GCA_039934375.1 Burkholderiaceae bacterium
GTACCTCCGCGCTGCGCGCTGCGGGATTCGCCTTGGGAACGGCCCGGCGGCTCATGCCTCAGCCTCGTCCAGGATGCAGGCGACCTTGTGGCCGGGGGCGACTTGGCGCAGCGGCGGGTCGGCCAATGAACATTCGGCGCGGACGAACTTGCAGCGCGCAGCGAATCGGCAGGCGTCGGCCGGCGCGATGAGTTTGGGCACGGTGCCGGCGATTGCCTCGAGCCGCACCTTGTGCGTGGCCGCGGTGTCGATGCGCGGGATCGAGCGGATCAGGCCCTGGGTATAGGGATGGCGCGGACGGGCAAACAGGTTCTCGACCGAGGCCTCTTCAACCACCTTGCCGGCGTACATCACAACCACCCTTTGCGTGCTCTCGGCGACGACGCCCATGGCATGGGTGATCAACATCACCGCCATGCCAAACTCGGACTTGAGCTCGCCCAGCAGGTCCAGGATCTGGGCCTGAATCGTCACGTCCAGCGCAGTGGTCGGTTCGTCGGCAATCAGCAGCTTGGGGCGGCAGGCCAGTGCGATCGCAATCATCACGCGCTGGCGCATTCCGCCGGAGAACTGATGCGGATAGTCGCGTATGCGTCGTTCGGGGGTGGGAATGCGCACCAGCTTGAGCATCTCGATGGCCCGGTCCATCGAATCCTTGCGGCTCAGTCCTTCGTGCTCGCGTACCGATTCGGCAATCTGCTCGCCGATGCTGTAGACCGGATTCAGCGATGTCATCGGTTCCTGGAAGATGATGGAGATTTCCTTGGCGCGGATGCGCCGCATTTCTTTGTTGGTCAGCGGTACCAGGTCCCGGCCCTGCCACAGGACCTGGCCGGCGACGATGCGCCCTGGGGGCATTGGCACCAGCTTGAGCACGGTCATGGCCGTCACCGATTTGCCGCAACCGGATTCGCCGACGACTCCGAGCGTCTCGCCGGCGTCGATGTGCATGTCGACGCCGTCGACCGCGTGCAGCCAGCCGTCGTCGGTCTGGAAATGCGTCTTGAGTCCGCGGATGTCCAGCAAATGCTGCGTCATAACACCTTGCGCGGATCGAGGGCGTCGCGCAAACCGTCGCCTATGAAGCTGATGGTCAGCACGGCCAGGAAGATCGCCATGCCAGGGAACAACGCCCAGTGCGGCGCGATGTCCAGGTGGTCCTTGCTGTCGAACAGGATGCGGCCCCAGGACGGAATGTCGGGCGGGAAACCCAGGCCGAGGAAGGACAGCGTCGATTCGGCGATGATGGCCGCTGCAACGTCGACCGTCGCGGCCACGATCACCGGCCCCATCGCGTTGGGCATGATGTGGCGCATCACCTGGCGCGGTACCGAGGCGCCGAGTGCCCGGGCTGCCTCGACGTACTCCTTCTCGCGCAACGAGAAGAATTGCGCCCGCACCAGGCGCGCCACCGGCATCCAGCGGAACGCGCCGATGACCACCACGATCAGGATGAAGACCCCGCCTTCGGTCCCGAACACCGCCTTCAGGCTGTCGCGGAACAGATATATCACCAGCAACAGCAAGGGGAGTTGAGGCAACGCCAGGAACAGGTCGGTCAGCCACATCAGCGCGGTGTCGACCGGGCCGCGCGAGATGCCGGAGACGGCACCGACGAGGACGCCGACAAAGATCGCGATCAGCATCGCGGACAGACCGACGGCCAGCGAGATGCGCCCGCCGTACAGGATGCGCGCGAAAAGGTCCTGCCCCAGCGTATCGGTGCCCATCGGGTGCGCCATCGACGGTTTGGCCAGCCGTGCGCTGAAGTCGATCTCGTTGATCGGAACCTTCCATATGTAGGGCCCGAAGATCACCAGCAAGGCCATCAGCGCGAGCACCCAGACACTGATCACGGCCAGCCGGTGGCGCCGAAAGCGCCGCCAGGCCTCGCGCCAGGGCGAAGTGCCTTCGCCGCGCCGCGCCACGGCGTCAACGGTAGGTGATGCGGGGGTCGAGGATGCCATACAGCAGGTCGGCAAGCAGATTGAACAGAATGACCAGGATGGCCAGAACAAAAGTCACGGCCATGATGACCGGCGTGTCGTTGCGCTGGATGGCGTCGATCAGCAGCGAGCCGATGCCGGGTACGCGAAAGATCTGCTCTGTGACGATGGCACCGCCGAACACCGCTGGCATCTGCAATGCGACCAGCGTGACGACCGGAATCAGGGCGTTGCGCACAGCGTGCTTGATCACGACGACTCGCTCGGCCAGGCCCTTGCTGCGCGCGGTGGTCACGTAGTCGAGCTGGATCACGTCGAGCACGGCCGAGCGCACGTATCGCGTCCAGCTGGCACCCTGAAACAGCCCCAGCACCATGACCGGCATGATCGACTGCTTGAGGTGTTCCCACCACCAATGCCAGCCACTGGCCTGGATGTCGGCACGGTAGACGAAGGGCAACCAGTCCAGCGTGATCGAGAACAGCAGGATGAACAGTATGCCGGTGAAAAATGTCGGCAACGAGAAGCCGATGAACGCCAGCGTGTTTGCAATCTGGTCGAACAGTGAGTAGGGACGGGTGGCCGAATAGATGCCCACCGGCAGCGCAATGGCCAGCGCCACCAGCTGCGAGGCCCCGATGATGGTCAGCGTGACCGGAACGCGCTGCAGGATCAATTGGTCAACGTCGATCCGGCTGATGAACGAGAAACCCCAGTCACCTTGCAACATCGCGGACAGCCAGTGGAAGTAACGTTGCCAGACGGGGTCGTCCAGGCCGAACTTGGCGCGCAGCATCATGCGTACCTCGGGCGGCACATTCGGGTTGGTTGCCAGCTCCTCGAACGGGTCGCCCGGCGCCAACGCCAGCACGGTGAACAGCACCACGCTGATGCCCAGCAGGCTGGGCACCATCAGCAAAAGCCGCCGCAGAATATAGGGTCCCACGGACGCCCTTGCGCGTGTGTTGGTTCAACCGCTGCGGATCAGGTCTCCCGATACCAGTCTTGCAGCTTCCACAGGTCGTTGTCCCAACCCGACAGAGGTGCATAGAGTTTGAGATTGGTGCCTGAGGCGCGCGGGCGCCACACCACCGGGACGATGCAATGGTCGTCGCAGGGAAGGTCGTTCATGCGGATGAACAGGGCAGAGCGCTTGACCGGATCCAGTTCACCCTGTGCCTCCTTGTAGATCTTGTCGTACTCGGCATTGGTCCAGCGCGTGATATTGCGACCCTGCCATTTATTGGCCTTGCTCGAGACTTCCCACGAGGTGTACTGGTCCATGAACTGCTCGGCATCGGGCTGGGTCATGGTAGTGGTGTACATCTGCATGTCGCACCATAACTTGCCGTAGGTGTCGGGGTTGGCGACGTCGGACGAGAAGAACACCGATGCAGTGACCGACTTGAGTTCGAGTTCAACACCGGCCTTCTGGCAGGCCTGCTTGATGATGGCCTGGGTGCTCTGGCGCGGGCCGTTGATCGAGGTCTGGAATACGAACTTGAGCTTCTTGCCGCCTTTTTCGCGGATGCCGTCGCCACCCTTCTTCCAGCCTGCGGCCTCCAGCGTAGCGGCGGCCTTGTCGATGTTGAACTCCCACTTGGTGTTGGGCGAACGGACGCGGGGTGGGGCGTTCAGGAAGTTGCCGGTTGCGATGCCGGCGCGGCCATAAATGAAGTCCTGCACGCTCTTGCGGTCGACCAGCATGGCAATCGCGCTGCGCACGGCGGGGTCGCTGAAGATCGGGTGCTTGCTTTTCGGATTGGCGCGCTCGCCGTCCAACTCGGTATTCGGGTCGGCCATGTTGAGCTGGATGAACTCGATATTGCCGCCGGACGTGATCGAGACCTTGCCCTTGCCGCCAGCCTCCATTTTCTTGAGCACCTCGTCTTCGACTTGCAGGTTCCAGGCATAGTCGTATTCGCCGGTCTGCAGCACCGCCCGGGCGGCCGAGGCGGCGTCGCCGCCACCCTTCATCTCGATCGCGTCGAAATACGGCCGATTGGGCATGTGGTAGCCGGTGTTGATGACGCCGCGCACCATGTCGCCCGGTTTGAAGTCGGCGAACTTGTACGGGCCGGTGCCGACCGGTTTGAGGTTGTTGGGCGCGTCGCGCGACTTGCCACCGGCATAGGGGCCGAACAGGTGCTTGGGAATCAGCATGCCACGGGTTCCGACGAAAGCATCGGCCCAGAACGGCGTGGGTTTGCTGAAGATGACCTTGATGGTGTGTGAATCGATCTTCTCGACCATCACGTCCTTGTAGCTGCCGGTCGACACCGCGGCCGTGGCAGGATCCTTGGCATATTCCCAGTTGAACAGGCAGTCGTCGGCGGTGAATGGCGTGCCATCGTGCCAGGTGACATTGCGCTTGAGTTTCCAGGTCACCGACTTGCCGTCGGCGGCCAGGCCGCCGTTCTCGCGTGTGGGAACCTCGGCTGCCAGCACCGGGAACAGGTTGCCGTCCGGATCCCAGCCCGCCAGCGGTTCGTAAAAGATGCGCGAGCCTTCCTGGTCCTTGGTGCCGACTGCGAAGTGCGGATTGAGCAGCGTTGCGCCTTGCCACCACAGCAGCTTGAGCGTGCCGCCGCCACCGCGCCTGGTCGGCTTGTAGCCCGAGGCGGTCTGTGCCATCGCGATCCCCGAATGTGCCAGCATCATCGTGGCCATCGGTGCGGTGAGACCCAGACCCACCATGTGTTGAATGAAGGACCTGCGGGGCAGGCTTCCATCGCGGACTTCCTCGATCAATCCACGTATTTCGCGTTCTTGCATATTCATCTCCTGTTGACGGGCAGTCAGGTTCATGGACGGGCCACGGTTGAGTCGCAACGGAACATGCTAGCAGTCCGGTACTGATCGGCCATCAGGGTATGCCCGGGTCTGCCATGGTGCAATTTCCAGGGCCGTCGATAGGCTACGATGTGTTGCATGTCCATCCAGGGCGCCGTCAAGCACAAGCTGCGCGGTGCCAGCAGTTGCCATGAATTCCGATATCCTGATCGTTCACGGACCGCGTGCACCTGAGACACCATTGGTGCTGGACTCGCCGCATTCGGGCTATCGCTTCCCGGCGGATTTTGGAGCAGTGGCCGACACCTCGGCATTGCGCGATGGCGAGGACTGTTTCATCGACACGCTCTACATGCCGGCCACCGAACGTGGTGTACCACTTCTGGCAGCACAGTTTCCGCGTACCTACCTGGACCCGAACCGGCACGCGGCCGACATCGACCTGGAACTGCTGCAGGATGGCGTCTGGCCGCATGATCATGTGCCCAGCGGCAAAGGGAGATTGGGCAAGGCACTGATCTGGCGCCTGGTCGGCGAGGGGCAGCCAATTTACGATCGCAAGTTGTCGGTCGACGAGGTATGCGAACGGGTGCGCCGCTACCACCAGCCTTACCACCAGGCCTTGCGTGCTCTGATCGATGCGGCGCACGCCGCCTTTGGAGTCTCGGTGCACCTGAACTGCCATTCGATGAATGCAATCAGTGGCTCGATGGGCGTTGCCGGCCCTGGCGTGACGCATGCCGACATCGTGCTCGGCGATCGTGACGGCAGCACCTGCCACCCGGCTTTGACCGCCTTCGTGCGCGACATGCTGACGACGCGTGGTTACGAGGTCAAGGTCAATGATCCATTCAAGGGCGTCGAACTGGTGCGCGCGTACTCCGACCCGGCGGCGGGTCGGCACAGCCTGCAGATCGAGGTCAACAAGCGGCTGTACATGGATGAAGCCACACGCCAGCCGCATGCCGGCTTCGCGCATCTGCAGGCCGACCTGCTGGATCTGGTCGATGCCTTGCGCAGCCGTTATATGCACCCGGACGGCGCCCGTGGTTGACACCATGGCAATGGAACGTCGTGCGACGTGCATCAGAGCGCTGCGCCAGGGCCCGCTTCGGCTGGGGCGCGACGACCCGCAATCCTCTACGAGCCTGTAATGCAACAGACCACTGCCCCGGAACCGATCGACGCGCGCCAGTTCGGCCGGCCTACACAAGGCTGGCGGCTACGCATGTATACGATCATCTTCGAGGCCGACACCCGCGCGGGCCGGGTGTTCGATCTGTCGTTGATCGCCGTCATTCTGGCCAGCCTGGTTGTGGTCGTGCTGGACAGCATTGCGACCGTGCACGCGCAGCATGCCATGACGATGCTGGTGCTGGAATGGGTGTTCACGCTGCTGTTCACCATCGAATACATTGCGCGGCTGATCTGTGTGCGCAGGCCGCTGCTTTATACGCGCAGCGCGTACGGCATCATCGATCTGCTGGCGGTGCTGCCGACCTATGTCGCGTTGCTGGTGCCGGGCGTGAACGCGCTGATCGATGTACGGGTGCTGCGCTTGCTGCGCGTGTTCCGGATTCTGAAGCTGGCGGAATACGTGGCCGAATTTGGCGCGCTGGGTCACGCCCTGGCAGCGTCACGGCGCAAGATCCTGGTGTTCATGTCCTTCGTCATGCTGGTCGTGATGGTCATGGGTACGCTGATGTACGTCGTGGAGGGGCCGGAGCATGGCTACACCAGCATCCCGGTGGGCGTGTACTGGGCCATCACGACCATGACCACAGTCGGCTTTGGCGACATCACGCCGCAAACCGACCTGGGCCGCGTCATCGCATCGCTGATGATGCTGATCGGCTGGGGCACGCTGGCAGTACCGACCGGCATCGTCAGCGCCGAGTTCACGGCGCAGCGCATGCACCGCGAGCCCACCACCCGCACCTGCCACGAGTGCCTGAGCGAGGGCCACGCGCCCAGCGCACGGTTCTGCCGCGACTGCGGCGCTACGTTGCCGCCGTGGCACAACGACCATGTGTCCGGAGCGCCGACGTCGGCGTCTGGCGAGGCCTGATACCGCTACCCGGTGCTGAGGCTCGGGGGTGCGGGTCAGAGCGCAACCGCATCGGGTTTTCCCGGTTCAACTGTCAGTGTATAGGTCATACGATATGACAGTTCAAGATGTCTATCACCGATGAAAATTCCCCGCCCCCTTGCAGCAGTGGTTCTGCTGAAGTTGACTGCCCATGAAGATCGCTGACGTCCGTACCCATGTTCTGTCCACGCCATTGGACGAGCCGTTTGCGTTTTCCATGGGTTGGGTGCACAGGCGCAGCGCCGTCATCGTTGAGGTGATCACCGACGAAGGTGTCATTGGCTGGGGCGAGACCCTGTGCCATGGCCTGCAGCCGCCCCAGATCGCCGCCGCCATCATCGAGCATGCGCTCAAACCCATCGTGCTCGGGCAGGACCCGTTCGATGTCGACGTGTTGTGGGAGCGTATGTACAACCTCACCCGGCCGTTCGGCCAGAAGGGTGCGGTTCCGAACGCCATCAGCGGTGTCGACATTGCCATCTGGGACTGCCTGGGGCGGGCGCTGGGTAAGCCGGTGCACAAGCTGTTGGGCGGCGCTTATCGCACCGATGTCGAGCCGTATGCCACCGGTTTCTATCGCCGCCGCGATGGCGTGTACCCGGCCGAGGCCATCGACGAGGCGCGCCGGCACATGGACAGCGGCTTCACGGCCATGAAGCTCAAGATCGGCTTCGGTGTCGAGGAAGACATCGCCTATGTCCGTGCGGTACGCGAGGCGATCGGCCCCGGCCCGCGGATCATGGTCGATGCCAACCATGCCTACAACGTGGGCGCGGCGCGGCGCATCCTGATGGCGATCGAGCCTTGTGACATCCACTGGTTCGAGGAGCCGATCTCGCCGGAGGACATCGACGGTTACCGGGAACTGAAGAACCTCACCAACATTTACCTGGCTGCCGGTGAGAACGAGTTCACCAAAGTCGGGTTCCGCGAATGGGTGTCGCGGCGCGCAGTCGACATGCTGCAGCCTGACCTGTGCGCTGCCGGTGGATTCACCGAATGCCGCAAGATTTCTGCGTTGGCGCAGGCCTGGCACATGCCGATCACCCCGCATGTCTGGGGCTCGGGCATTGGCTTGGCCGCGTCGCTGCAATTCATTGCCACATTGCCGCCGGCGCCGCTGGCGCTGAAGCCGATCGAGCCGATGCTCGAGTACGACCAGTCGGCCCATCCGTTTCGCCAGGACCTGATTTTCAGCACGATCACAATGCAGGGGGGCCGGGTGCTGATACCGTCGGGGCCTGGCATTGGTGTCGAGGTCAACCGCGAGGTCCTTGCGCGGTATCGTCAGACTTGATCGTCGCAACCTTCACCTTGAAAATCGAGGCCCGACCACCACCGTAGCCGAAATTGGCCTTCCAGGCGCAGCAATGGCAGCGACAATGCCGTCGAAAAACCATTTCCATTTTCCACAACGAGGAGATTCCCCATGAAATTGAAAGCACTACTTGTCGGCCTGTCCCTGGCCGCCGGTTTCGTCAGCGTGTCCAGCGCGCAGGTCGTCATGCGCAACAGCATCTCGATCACCGAGGATTCGCACCAGGGCGTCGCCCTGGTCGTGTTCGCAAAGGAAGTCGAAAAGCGCACCAATGGGCGCTATGTCATCAAGAATTTCTACTCGGGATCGCTCGGCGGCGAGCGCGAATCGATCGAATCCGTGCAGCTGGGCACCCAGGAACTGACGTTCACTTCAACGGGCCCGATCCCGAACTTCGTGCCAGAGGCCAAGATCTTCGACATTCCGTTCCTGTTCCGTGACAAGGCGCACGCGCGCGCGGTGCTCGATGGCCCGATCGGCCAGGAGATGCTCAAGAAGTTCGAGTCCAAGGGCTTCAAGGCGCTGGGTTGGGCCGAGAACGGAGTTCGCCACATGACCAACAGCAAACGCTCGGTTGTGATTCCGGATGACTTGAAGGGCCTGAAGATGCGAACGATGGAAAACCCGATCCATATCGCCGCCTACAAGGCATTCGGCATCGTGCCGACGCCGATGGCATTCCCCGAGGTATTCACCGCGCTGCAGCAAGGCACCGTGGATGGCCAGGAAAACCCGTTGTCGGTGATCATGGCGGCCAAGTTCGACCAGGTGCAGAAATACCTGACGCTGACCGGCCACGTGTATTCGCCCGCGATCTGGCTGATGAACAAGGCGGCCTACGACAAACTCAGCCCGGCCGACCAGCAGATATTCCTCGAGGCCGCCAAGGACGGCACCAAGGCCAATCGCGCGCGTGTGGATGCGGACGATGCCAAAGGTGTGGCCGAACTGCGCGCCAGGGGCATGACGGTGACCGAAAACATCGACAAGGCCAAATTCGTGGCCGTGCTGGCCCCGGTCTATGCCGATTTCGAGAAGCAGTTCGGCAAGCCGGCGATCGACGCTATCCGAAACTACAAGTAAGTCTCACCATGGCCGTCACCGCCTCCCGCCCCAGTGCGGACCGGGTTCTCAGCTGCGCCTGCGCCGCGGATGGTGGTGACGCATGAAATCGCTGTTCCTGCGTTTCGAGCGGTTTACCACCGGGTTCGCGATGCTGGTCGCCTGCATCCTGATGACCATCGCCGCCAGCCTGGGCATGTACCAGATCATCACCCGGTTCATCCTCGAGCAGCCCGCCGAGTGGTCCGAGGTGCTGATCCGTTTCAGCCTGATCTGGATGGTCTTCATGGGCATTCCAATGGCCTTCCGCGAGGGGGCCATGGTCAGCGTGGACGTGCTCTACCGTTGGAGTCCGGCCGGCATGAAACGGGTGCTTGACTGGGTGGTGTTCGTCGCTGCACAGGCGCTGGTGCTGGTCATCATCTGGTGGGGTTGGGACTATGCCACCCGCGGCAAGGTGCAGACCGTCATCGGATTGGAAAGCATCTCGATGTTCTGGGCCTACCTGGCCATGCCCGTTGGCGGCGTGTTCTGTGTCGTGAGCCTGATCGGCAACCTGCTCGATCCGCAACACCACGAACTGGAGACGGCGCAATGATCCGCCGGGCCGCTCCCAAGGATCATGCCGCAGCGCGCTGCGCGCAGGCCTCGTTGATCTGCCGCCGGGCCGCTCCCAAGGATCATGCCGCAGCGCGCTGCGCGGAGGCTTCCAAATGAGTTTTGCCATGATCTCGACGATGGCGCTGTGTTTCGCGCTGTCGGTGTCGGTGGCGGTGTCGATCGGTCTGGCTGCCATCATGGGCATGCAGATGAACAACGCCCCCATGCTGATCTCGGTCAAGGAGATGTTCAACTCCTTGAACAAGTTCCCGTTGGCCGCGATCCCGTTCTTCATCCTGGCCGGCAACATCATGGAGACCGGTGGCATATCGCGCCGCCTGGTCGAGTTCGCCAAGAGTGTGGTCGGCGGGGTACAAGGCGGCCTGCCGATGACCTGCGTGCTGACCTGCATGATATTTGCGGCCGTGTCGGGCTCCTCGGTGGCCACCACGTTTGCCATCGGCGCGATTCTGATTCCGGCGTTGGTCAAGCACGGATATCCGATAGGTTATGCGGCTGCGTTGCAGGCGACCAGTGCCGAACTGGGGGTGATCATTCCTCCATCGATCCCTTTGATCCTGTTCGGTGTCGCCGCCGAAGTCTCGATTGGCGAGTTGTTCATCGCCGGCTTCGGCCCCGGTATCCTGATCGGTGGCGCGCTGATGCTGTTTGTGTACCTGCACGCCAAATTCAAGGGTTGGGGCAAGAACGATGGCGACGGCCGCATGGGAATCGTCAAGGCCACCTGGCAGGCCGGATTCGCGCTGTTCATGCCGGTCATTATCCTGGGCGGCATCTACGGCGGCATCTTCACGCCCACCGAGGCGGCGGCCGTGGCGGTGTTCTATGCGCTGGTGGTCGGAGGTGTGATCTACCGCGAGATCAGCCTGGCCGATCTGGCCCGCATCCTGAAGAAGTCGGTGTTGTCGAGCGCGGTGATCATGTTCATCATCGCCAACGCCGGCCTGTTCGCATTCCTGATCACCCGCGCCGGTGTGCCCGATGCGATCGGCCACTGGCTGGAGCATGTGCTCAAGACTCCATCCATGTTCCTGCTGGGCATCAATGCCGCGTTGTTCCTCATCGGCATGTTCATCGAGACCAGCGCCGCCATTCTGGTGCTGGCGCCGATCCTGGTGCCGGTGGCCGTGCATTTTGGCATCGACCCGATCCATTTCGGGCTGATCATGGTCGTGAACCTGGCGCTGGGCATGATCACGCCGCCGTTCGGCGTGAACCTGTTTGCGGCCTGTACCGTGGCCAAGATATCGCTCGACAAGATCGTGATTCATCTGATTCCGTTCGTGCTGGTGATCCTGGCTTGCCTGATGGTGATCACCTACGTGCCGGGCCTGTCGCTGGGATTCCGCGACCTGGTGTACGGGCGCTGACAAGCGATTCTGCGAGCGTCTGGAAGCTAACGCCGGGTCAACGCAATGGCCAGTTCGTGCGACAAGCTCGGATGCGGCACCCTGGCATACGGCGGCTTGGGCCAGCGCCAGTTGCGTTCGGTGAACAACGCGCGCATGGCATTGATATCGCAGTGGTAGGGCGGCCCTTCGATCCGACCCTCAGTGGTTGCCGCAGGGCGCAGCATCTGCATGAACAGACCCCATAACGTGCCACCAGGCGCCAGCCAGCGCTGCAAGTTATGCGCGTAGGCCATCCAGTGGTCGGGATGCAGCGCGCACAGGCAGGTCTGCTCATAAATGGCGTCGAAGCTGCCGCCGGGGTCGAATTGCAGTACGTCGGCCTGCAGCACCTCGGCCACCAGGCCCTGGGCATGCAGCAGCGCGCGGGTGCGCGCCACCGCGGCGTCGGCGTAGTCGAGCGCGGTCACATCGAATCCGCGCCGTGCCAGTTCGGCCACGTCCCAGCCACTGCCGCAGCCGGGAACGACGATGCGGCAGGGTTTGAGCAGGCCCTGCTCCAGCCATGCCAAAAGCTGCGGACCGGGCGCTCCGCGATCCCAGCCGGTCTGCTGCTTTGCGAAACGCTCCTGCCAGAAGTCAACCGTAGGGCCACTCATGCGGGACTACCTCGCTTGGCCCAGGTCAGCGCTTGCCGCCGACGCGGTGCGCCGCGTCGGCGACCGCCAGCGCCGTCATGTTGACGACACGCCGCACCGTGGAGGAGGGCGTCAGCACATGCGCCGTGGCGGCTGCGCCGAGCAGGATGGGCCCGACCGTGACACCGTGGCCACCGATGATCTTGAGCACGTTGAACAGGATATTCGCGGCGTCCAGATTGGGACAGATCAGGATGTTGGCCTCGCCCTCGAGTTTGCTGTCCATCAGCGCATTGCGCCGGATCGAGGCCGACAGCGCGGCATCGCCATGGAGTTCGCCATCGCATTCGACGTCGGGCGCCATGCGGCAAAACAACTCGTGCGCCTGTCGCATCTTGACCGCCGACTTGCGGTTGGAAGTGCCGTAATTCGAGTGCGACAGGAACGCAATCTTGGGTGGCAGCCCGAAGCGGCGCACCTCCTCGGCTGCCATCATGGCGATACTGGCGAGATGTTCGGCGTCGGGGTCTTCGTTGACATGCGTGTCGGCGATGAAAAGGGTGCGTTGATCGAGCATCAACGCGTTCAGTGCGGCAAGGCACGGCGCGCCCTTTTGCACGCCGATCACATCACGCACATGGTCCAGGTGGCTGTCAAAGCGCCCCACCAGGCCGCACAGCATCGCATCGGCGTCGCCCAGATTCACCATCAGCGCGGCGATCGTGGTGTTGGAGCGCCGTACCACCGACTTTGCGGCCTCGACCGACACACCGCGGCGGCCCATCAGCCGGTGGTAAGCCTCCCAGTACTGTCGAAAGCGCGGGTCGTCCTCGGGGTTCACGTTGTCCACGTCGACACCGAGACGGATGCGCAGACCGGCCTTGAGTAGCCGCGCCTCGATCACCGCCGGGCGTCCGATCAGGATCGGCCGGGCCAGATTCTCGTCGACCACGACCTGCACCGCGCGCAGCACGCGTTCGTCTTCGCCTTCGGCATACGCGACGCGCTTGGCATCGGACGCAATGGCCTTGGCTGCAGCAAACACCGGACGCATGAACATGCCGGTCTGGTAAACAAATCGCGAGAGCTGCTGACGATAGCCGTCCATGTCGGCAATCGGGCGCGTCGCCACCCCGGAGTCGGCCGCGGCCTGGGCCACGGCAGGGGCGATACGCATGATCAGGCGCGAGTCGAACGGCGTCGGTATCAGGTAGTTGGGACCAAATGCCAGTTCCTTGCCGGCATAGGCGTTGGCCACCTCCTCGCTGATGTCGGCCTTGGCCAGATCGGCGATCTGGCGTACGCAGGCCAGCTTCATCTCCTCGGTGATCTTGGTCGCGCCGCAGTCGAGCGCGCCGCGGAAGATGTACGGGAAACACAACACGTTGTTGACCTGGTTCGGATAGTCCGAGCGACCCGTGGCGATGATGCAGTCCGGCCGGGCTTCGAGTGCCAGCTCGGGCCGGATTTCCGGCTCCGGATTGGCCAGTGCCAGGATGATGGGTGCACGCGCCATCGACTTCACCATGTCCTGTGTCAGGACTCCGGCGGTCGAGCACCCCAGGAACACGTCGGCACCACGCACCACGTCAGCCAGCGTGCGCGCATCGGTGTCCTGTGCCACGCGCTGCTTGGACTCGTCGAAGCCGCCCGGTCGGCCGTTGTAGACCACACCCTTGGAGTCGCAGACAAAGACGTTCTTGCGCAACACGCCGAGCCCGACCATCACGTCCAGGCAGGCCAGCGCGGCGGCGCCGGCGCCCGAGACCGCAACCTTGACCTCGTCGATCTTCTTGCCCACCAGCTCCAGACCGTTGAGCAAGGCAGCCGACGAGATGATGGCCGTGCCATGCTGGTCATCATGGAACACCGGGATGTTCATGCGCTCGCGCAGCTTGCGCTCGATGTAGAAGCATTCCGGCGCCTTGATGTCCTCCAGGTTGACGCCGCCCAGGGTGGGCTCCATCGCGGCGATCATGTCGACCAGCTTGTCGGGGTCGCGTTCGGCCAGCTCGATGTCGAACACGTCGATACCGGCAAATTTCTTGAACAGGCAACCCTTGCCCTCCATCACCGGCTTGGCGGCCAGCGGGCCGATGTCGCCCAATCCCAGTACTGCGGTGCCGTTGGTGATGACGCCCACCAGGTTGCCGCGCGACGTGTACTCCACTGCCAGCGACGGGTCGGCCTCGATGTCCAGGCAGGGATAAGCCACGCCCGGGGAGTAGGCCAGCGACAGGTCGCGCTGGTTCGACAAGGCCTTGGTCGGCGTGACTGCGATCTTGCCGCGGGTCGGGCTGCGATGGTATTCACGCGCGGCCTCGCGCAGCGCGTGTTCAGCCGGGGAGAGTTCTTTTGCCATGTCGTCCTCTTTCTCGTTATCGGGTAGTTGCCAATGCCCCTAGGCTAACGCAAACCGCGCGCCTTTTCTCTCGGTATTAATGCCTAGCCGAAGCAGCTGCCGCATCGCCGACGGGGATTCGGCGCTCCATGGGATTGGGAGTAGGGGTAAGCTGCAGGTTTGTCGCGCAATCAGCGCCCAAGGGAAGCCGATCATGAAAAACGACATTCCAGCCCCATTGGAACTGGCCCTGGCGTTGCAACGCGCGGCTTATCTGGCGCATCCGGTGCCCAGTTACGACGAACGTGTGGCCGATCTGCGCACGCTGCAGCGTTTCATCCGCGAGAACAAGGATGCCTTGTGCGACGCGATCAGTGTCGACTATGGCCATCGCTCCCGGCACGAAACCCTGCTGGCCGAGATTTTTCCTGCCATCGACGGTATCGACCATGTGGTCAAACATCTGCGCGGCTGGATGAAGCCGCAGCGCCGGTCCGTGGATCTGCGCAACTTTCTGGGTGCGCGCAACCGGGTGATTCCGCAGCCGCTGGGCGTGGTCGGCGTCATCGTGCCGTGGAATTTCCCGGTCAATCTGAGTTTGGTGCCGCTGAGCTACATCTTCGCCGCCGGCAACCGGGCCATGGTCAAGATGAGCGAGAACTCGCGCAGCCTGGCCCGGCTGCTGATCGAGAAGATCCCGGGCTACTTCCCGCCCGAGAAGCTGCAGTTCTTCGCCGAGGTCGGTGCTGTCGGCATCGCTTTTTCAAAACTGAAATTCGACCATCTGCTGTTCACGGGTTCCGGTCAGACCGGCCGCGCGGTGATGGCGGCAGCGGCGCAGAACCTGGTACCGGTCACGCTGGAACTCGGTGGCAAGGCGCCGGCGATCCTGTGTGCCGACTATCCGCTGCGCCTGGCGGCCGAGCGCATCCTGTTCGTCAAATACCTCAATGCCGGCCAGATTTGCACCTCGGTCGACCATCTGTGGATGCCGCAAGCCCAGATCGACGATTTCGTCAAGGAAGCACAGAACATTGTTCCCAAGCGGTATCCATCCCTCGCCTCAAAGGATTACACCTCGATCATCGACCAGACCGCATTCGATCGCCTGCTGACGGCGCTGGACGACGCGCGCGAACGCGGCGCCCGTATCGTGCAGTTGGTGCCGGGCCCGGCATCGGACGCGGCCACGCGCAAGATCGCGCCGTGCATCGTGCTCGATGCGCCACCTGACAGCATCCTGTGGCAGCGCGAGATCTTCGGGCCGATCTTGCCGATTCGCGGTTACCAGGCGCTCGACGAGGTGGTGGATTCGGTCAATGCCGGCCCCCGGCCGTTGGCGATCTATCCGTTCAGCAATGATCCGCAGGTGGTCCAGATGCTGCTCGACCGGGTGATGTCTGGCGGTGTATCGGTCAACGACGCCTTGTTCCATGTCGGCCAGCACGACCTGCCGTTCGGCGGCGTCGGCGACTCGGGCATGGGCCACTACCATGGCAAGGAAGGCTTCCAGACCTTCTCCAAGTTGCGGCCGGTGTTCTACCAGGCACGCTTTTCCACGCTCAAGTTCCTGATGCCGCCGTACGGCACGTTCGCCAGCAAGATACTGGCCTTCCTGACGAAATAGGGCATCGCGGATTTTCCGCGGCGACGCGCCTGCCGTCACGTTGGCGGCACCTCGTCGACCTGCGGAAAATTCCGCGGCGTCAACAACACCACAACCAGCGTGCACAGCGAAACGACCACCATGCCGACATAGATGTGGCGGGTGGCAAGGTACATGGCATGGCGCAGGTAGTCTTCGGCCGCGCCGTGCGCGATGCCGCGATGCAGCGCTCCGATCACGGCGTCGACATGTTGTGGCAGTTGGGGGCGCAGCAGGGCTGGTGCGCGCGCCAGTTCGTTCGCAATGGCGCTGTTGAAGATGGCCCCGAAGGCTGCGGCGCCCAGACTTTGCCCCAAGTAGCGCGAAAAGATGTTGGCGCCAGTGACCACGCCGCGGTCGCGCCAGGTGATGGTCGATTGCACGCCGACCAGCAGCGGCGTGGACAGCAGACCGAAGCCGGCGCCGAGCAC
>JBDTMH010000091.1:0-16228 GCA_039934375.1 Burkholderiaceae bacterium
GTCACCGTCCTTGGCCAGCAGCGACGGCCAGTCGTAGCCCTTGGTGATCGGGCTGGCCTGGTTATGGGGCGGGCGACTGCGCTCGTCGGACATCTTGAGGAACAGCAGATAGGTGAGCTGTTCGACATGGTCGCCGTAACTCATGCCGTCGTCGCGCAGCACGTTGCAGTAGTTCCAGAGTTTTTGGACGATGGTGGCGAAGTTCATCGCTTATGGGTTACCGATGAATTGAGAAATGTATCGGGATTCACGATACGGCAACCGCCGAGCCTCTCGAATTCGACCGCAAGACCCAGCAAGTCCCGGTCACCCGCTGAACGACCGACTGTGAGTCACTTGGCAGATTGGTCAGGCCTCCATCGCCGCAGAAAGCAGGCATGAGGCAAGTTCTGCAGGCTTGTGCCCGAGGAGACTGGTGTTGACCTTCAGAAGGTACTTCCCCGAAATGGACTCCGGCATGGTGATCTGTTTTGATCGCAATAGTTGCACGAAACGCGCATCCCGCCCGGCGTCGCGTTTGCCGTCCGCGAACGTCAGTCCAAACACGTTGCTGCCGCCGGGAACCCTTGCAATCGAAAAGACGTTTCCATCGGACAGGCGCTCAATCAGCGTCTCGGACAACAGGATGGCCTCTGCGAACTCCTCATCAAAGCGGTGCAGCGCGTCGAGAGCCAAGCCCGCAAAGGGCCAGGCCTGATTAAGCCCACCACCGAACATGCGCCGCTCGTGATAGATCGCATCAAGCAGACCTGCAGGTCCGGCGAGGATCGCTCCTGACGGCGTCCCGAAATACTTGTAAAGCGACACGTAGACGGTATCGAAGATGGACGCATAGTCCCGCACGGAAATCTTCGTATAGTGCGAGCCGATGAACAACCTCGCCCCGTCAAGATGTGTTCCGATTCCATTTTCCCTGGCCCAGGACGTCAGCCTTGCCATCTCGCGAAAGTCGAAGGCAGCGCCGTCGCATCGCCGAACGGGGCTTTCGATCGACAACGCGCCAATACCGGTTTTCACGCGCGTCTGCCCCGCGTCAGCATGGGCGCTTTTGGCTTCTTCGAGCGTGTAATGGACACGATGGTGCCCCAGAGGAATCAGGTTGAATCCTGAAATAGCGGTCAACGCGTCGCCCGAATCCTGGTAGATATGGCTCCGCTCCTGTACCAAAACTCGGTTGCCATTCACCGCAAGTGCTCTGATCGCAAGGTGATTTGCGAGCGTGCCTGTCGGCATGAAAACCGCGCGCTCCTTGCCGAGCATCGCGGCCATCGCCGATTCGAGCTCCAGTACCGCACCCCCAATCGAGTAGCTGTCGGGCTGGAGTTGCCGATTTGCGACCGCCTTTGACAGGGCCTGCACAACTTCAGCGGGGCTGTATTCCGGGGCGTCGTATCTGAAGCTGACCATCTCTTTAACTGGCCTCCAAGATTGATTCCGAAAACGTGAAAGGATTTGCAGATCGCGGCATCGCAAAACTATGCCCGGGCAAGATCACGATGCCAAGACAAAACGCAATACGGCTGCGCGCTTACCACGTTCGGGAAATCACGTATTCCTAGGTTGGTTGTTCGCCGGCAGCGCCGATGCCGGCAATACGGCCGCCAACGAAACATTCAGCGATATTTCCACCCGACATATAGAGGTGACCGAACAGCGAACCCATTTCTCCCGCGGCATAAAGGCGCGAGATGGGAGTTCCGTCTGGGCGCACGATGCGTTGTTTCGCATCGTGTACTGGCCCGCCATGGGTGTTGGATACGATGGGCCAGACCGGCGCAAAAATGAACGGCGGTTGGATGATTGGCATCATACTGGTGGCGGGGCGATCCCAGTCCTTGTCGGTTCCAACCGCGCAGGCGGCGTTCCAACGCTCAAGAGACTGGGTCAAATCGGCTTGCTCTACGCCGATGCCCTGCGCCAGTTCGGCAAGGCTCGAGGCACGCTGCAGGATTCCCAGGTCAGTTTCCCGGGAATTGTCGGTACTCCAGTCATAGAAGACGTTAGGTGCATGCGACGTCGGTCGGCCGAACGGATAGATCACAGACCCGACCGCATCCGCTACCAACCAGGCCGGCATTGCGGCGTATTGCTGGCGGACCGGATCATAGCGTGCGAATGGTCGCGCTCCGGTGTCCTGCACATAAGGGTCGTATTCGTTCATGAAGCGTCGACCACGCGCGTCGAGCATGATCCATGGCATGGACACGTTGCCTCGCAGCGGTGTCCCGGGTTGCCAATCCGGTAGACGCTTGGTACGAATTCCAAATGGATAGGCTGGATCAGGGTGACGGAACCCATACGAGCCGTGGTAATGCCACATGTGCCACAGATCGGCGCCCAGGGTCTGGGCCATGCGTATGCCGTCGCCGGTGTTGCCGCAAAACGCCGCAGCCATCACGGGACCTTCGGGCCAGAACGCACGTTGCATATCAGCGTCACCCTCGAATCCACCACACGCCAGAATCACGCCGCGACTGGCACGAATGGATAGGGTCTTGCGACCCTGGCGTACGGCGACCCCTTGCAAGGTGCCATGCGTGTCGCAAACCAGCCGCTCGACCCGATGGTTGCTGCGCACCGAGATACCGCGTTTGGCCAGGTTACGCCGCAACACTTCGAACAACAGTACGCCACCCGGGGCGCCACGCACATCGGGGTAAACCTTCAACGGGTCGAATTCGTCAACAGTCTCGATATTGACGAAGCCGAAAGTGTCATTGCCGTCGAAAGGATAGTTGGCTGGCCCATCGCGTAGCGATGTCGTCGCACCTACCGCGCGGGCTAAGGTATCGACGCGTTTGGGCAATTGCGTCATGCCGCGGGCCAGCGCCCGCAGCACGCTGTCCGGTGCGGTGCCGCCGTTGGTGCGCTGCAAATAGCGCAAGGCAGCTTCGGCATCCTGCGCCGCCCGCACGCCACCAAAAGAACAAATCGAAATGCCGCCGGGATCGGGCATCTTCTCGATGACCAGCACGCGCGCACCCGCGTCATGAGCGGCGATCGCAGCAACAGCGCCGGCGTACCCGCACCCGACGACTACGACGTCGAAACTCTCCTGCCAAGGTTCCATGGGATTCACGGCAATGCCTCCGGGAAGGATGCGCGCAATCCAGCGATCAGTTCGCCAGCCATGTCCGAAAGGATCGCCTCGCCCTTGTCCACTGTGGCAAGTGTGGGGTCCCCGCGCACACCGGATACAGAATAATCAGGGCCGCTGCCCGCGTCTGCGTCAAAAATTGTGGGAGTGTAAAAGACACTCCTGGGTGCGGTCAGCGCATGGCCGTAGTCGACCACCGCTTTGTCCATACGCACGGCATCGGGGGCGATCGCCATGATCATCGATGTCTCGGCCTCATCTCCGTGACCACCAAGCTGCTGTTTCATCAGGGATTTGCTCGAACGCCCCAGCGACGCGATGTCGGCCGTGAGGATGCGTACGTCAGTCCGCTCGTAGAAATCCCGAACCACTATGCGTAACGACGCTTCGGTCGACACCCCTGTATTCACCACGGCTATCCGCCGCACACCGTCGCGTACCAGCTTGTCGAAGACGTCGTTGAGAAGTGCCTGAAAGGTCTCGGATCGCAGATGCTGGCTACCAGGGTAACGCACGAATGCCGGGTAATAACCCATGGTGATGACCGGTGCAATGATGACCGGCAAATCATTCGCAATCCGGTTGGCCAATTCTCGCGCTAGCAAAAAATCCGTATTGAGCGGAAGATGTCCACCATGCTCCTTGGATATGGCGCCGATGGGCACGACGACGGGCCACCCGCGATCAATCTTGTCCTTGGCCTCTGGCCAACTCATGTTCTCCAGCCAAACCCCTTTCATGCCGTTCCTCCGTTGTCCAGCTTCAGACAAATGCTGCAACGCGTGCTGCTGTGCCAGCGCCTAAAGTGCGGACCGGCGGCACTCATGTGGCGACCTCCGCGCTCCGTGCCGCTATACGCGCTTGCCTCATGGCGGCCCGGCGCGGCGCTCATAGGTTTTTCTCCAAGAATCGGCGCACGTCGGGACCCCACAACTGGGGTCCACGCCCGGCCAGGAAGTGACCTTCGTAAGCGGTGTGCCCGAAGGCCGGATAGATCTTGGTAGAGTACGGCACCGAAGTCCCCTCAAGCGCCGCGGCGAGCTCCTGCGTAGGGCGAACCGAGAAATCATTGGCGGCCTGCACGAACATAATCGGCATCTGAACCTTGCGGGCCGCCTGAATCATGAACTTCACGATTGTGGGGTTGCGGTCCCAGTTCATTGCTGCTCCGGCGAACTCGACGGCACATCGAAATTTGCTTTCACGCGAGGCCGCAAGCAGTGTATTTACGCCGCCAAAAGATGATCCCATCACGCCAATGCGGTTCGAGCTGATGGTCGGCAATCCTTGAACGTAAGTGAAGGCCGCCAGCACATCATCGCTTTCCGCGCCCAGGCGTGCGACGATTTGGGTGTTGTATTCGGGACTGAACACTGGGGCTGGGCATTCTGAGCGCCAACTCGGCCCAGGAGAAAAACCATAACCCCGGCGATGCGGAAAAAAGCAGGCAATCCCCCAGGAACTGAGCAGGATCCCGATACCCGGCAGCGCGTTGTCCTCGTGCCCTTCGGTCAGACCGCTGCCGTGGTTGTAGACCATACAAGGAAACGGCCCGTCACCCGGCGGCTGATACAGGAAACCCTTGAGTTGGTGCTCACCGCTGGAGAATACATGCTCGCTGGGGGCGCACTGCAGCTCCGTAACGTCGATGTCCCCCGCCCAGCCAGCGGCACCCGCGGACCGCATTTCGCAAAGCCGCTCGAACCGATCAAGCGCGTCACGCATGTCGGCGCGAACCGCTTCAAAGTCAGCGCTGGCTGCACGTGCGTCAAGGTCGGACTGCTGCGCTTGGGCGCTGGGGAAGGCGCATTCCCATGCGACGTCGGGCCCATCCGCACTGGCGTCGGCTTTGGTCCGGATGGTCCCCGCTGGCAAGCCGATCGCCACGCGGACGTCGCAGGCCTTGCGACGCAGGGCCAATACAGTTTGCGTCTGGCCGGGCTTGGCGTAATAGTGGGTACGTTCAAAAATCATGTCAGCTCCGGATGATAGTTTCCAGGAAAGTGGCAGCGCACCCATCTTCCGGGTGACTGTTGTGTCAACGCCGGCACCTCATGCGCGCAGCGTTCGGCTGCGATCGGGCAGCGCGTTCGAAATCGGCAACCTGAGGGAGGCGACATGGGGCTTGGCAGGTCGCCCTCCAGCGCCGGGCGGCCCCATGCGCGCTCGGGGTCGGGCTCTGGCACGGACGCGATCAGTGATGCCGTATATGGATGCAGAGGCGTGGCAAACAAACTGGGCTCGTCCGACAACTCGACCACCTGGCCAAGGTACATCACCGCCACCCGGTGCGACAAATGGCGGACCACGGCCAGGTTGTGCGAGATGAACAGAAACGCAACACCGAATTCGGCCTGTACATCTTTCAGCAGATTCAGAATCTGCGCCTGGATTGAAACGTCCAGCGCCGACACGGCTTCGTCGCACACGATCAGGCGCGGCGACGGCGCCAAAGCGCGTGCGATTCCGATGCGCTGGCGCTGCCCTCCTGAGAAAGCATGCGGATAGCGGGTCGCGTACTCGGCTGGCAGGCCGACGATACCCATGACTTCGGTCACTCGCGACGCAATCCGCCGCCGTTCCCAGCCTAGGTTGACCAGTGGCTCCCCAATGATGTCTTGCACCCGCATGCGGGGATTCAGCGAGCCGAATGGGTCTTGGAAAATGGCCTGGAATGCACGCCGCATCGGGACCAGTTGTTTTCCTTGCGCGCGCGTGAGATCGACGCCATCGAGACGGATCTTCCCGTGCGTCGGCAGTGACAGACGCAATATGGCACGGCCCAGCGTAGTCTTGCCACAGCCACTTTCTCCGACGATGCCCAGGGTCTCGCCGGCCTGCACGTGCAAGCTCACCCCGTCTACCGCGCGTAACACCCGTTGTGGCTGGCCCCAGGACTTGGCGCCGACCGGGAAATGGACCGCGAGGTCCTCGACCTCGAGCAATGCGTTCATGGTGCCATCGACTTCAAGCCAGTCTCACGCCAGCGCCAGCACCGCACCTTGCGCCCGTCTGACAGGACTTCCAACGCAGGGATTTCGTTGCGGCACTGGTCCGTCGCATCAGGACAACGGGGATGAAATCGGCAGCCGGATGGAAAGCGGCTCGGCGGCGGTGTGGTGCCGCTGATCTGGTGCAGCCGCTCCGACTTGACGCCAACCCGCGGAATAGACTTGAGCAGCAGCCGCGTGTAAGGATGCAGGGACTTGGCAAAGAGGTCACGGACCGGTGCCTCTTCCATGACCAGACCTGCATACATCACCACGACTCTATCTGCCATGCCGGCGACGATTCCAAGGTCGTGGGTTATCAACAGCACCCCCATGGCGGTGTCATCGCGCAGGCGCCGCACCAGCGCGAGTATCTGTGCCTGTATTGTGACGTCCAGGGCTGTCGTCGGTTCGTCTGCAATCAGCACATTTGGGCTGCAGGCCATGGCCATCGCAATCATCACGCGTTGGCGCATTCCGCCTGAAAGCTGGTGCGGGTAGTCCGCGACACGGTGTTCGGGGTCGGGGATGCCCACCGCACGCATCAGCTCGACGGCGCGCCGATTCGACTCCTTGCGCGACATTCCGAGATGGGCCTGCAAGGTCTCACCAATCTGAAAGCCGGAGCGGAACAAAGGGTTCAGGCTGGTCATCGGCTCCTGGAAGATCATCGCGATCTCCGCGCCGCGTACGCTGAGCAATTCTTTCTTGGACAGTCCGGCGAGATCGCGCCCTTGCAGACGGATGACACCCGCATCGACCTGCGCGCTCGGCGCAAGCAGCCGCATGGCCGCCAGGGCTGTGACCGACTTGCCGGAGCCGCTTTCTCCAACCAGGCCGACAATTTCGCCGCGACCGATCGACAGAGTCACGTCTTCAATGACCCGCATGCGTTCGCGCGGCCCGGGAAATGAGACCGTCAAGTTTTCGATCGATAAGGCGTCAGTCATCGTTCACGAATCCTTGGATCGAGCAGATCGCGCAACCCGTCGCCGAGCAGATTGAACCCGATGATGGTCAGGCCGAGCGCGGCGCCGGCAGCAAGTGCCAGATGCGGTTCGCTGCGCAGCGTAGGCAGACCGTCGCGAATCATTCCTCCCCAGCTAGGCAGCGGCTCCTGCACACCCAGCCCAAGGAATGACAAGGTGGCTTCGGCCATCACGACAAACCCGACGCCGACAGACGCACGCACGATCAACGCCGGGACGATATTGGGCAGACAATGACGCAGAAGAATGGTGCGTGTCGGCGTGCCACTCACGATGGCGGCGTCGACGAACAGTTCACTGCGCAGCGACAACACCAGAGAACGGGTAAGCCGAGCAATTCCTGGCCAGCTGACTATGGCCAACGAAAGGATGACAGTCGGTATACCCGGCCCCATCATCGCGGCGATCAGGATCGCAATAATCAAGTCCGGGAAGGCGAAGGTGATGTCCGCGCTGCGCATCACTAGCGAGTCGAACCAGCCACCGTACCATGCCGCAGCCATGCCTGCGGCGGTGCCGATCAGCAGCGCAATCGCCAGCACCGATACCGCCACGGTCAGCGAGACTGCCGCCCCGACGATGAGTCGCGACAACACATCGCGCCCCAGGGCGTCGGCGCCCAGCACGTAATCCTGGCCCGGCGGCTCCCAGATGAAGGCCATGTTGGTGCGTGAGAAATCGTGCGGCGCGATCCACGGAGACAACAACGCCACACCGACCGCAAATGCGACCAGCAAGAGGCCAAGGACAGCGCTGCGGGTACGGACGAATCGGCGCAGAAAATCGCTGGCACCGGTAGGTTCGACAACAGCTTCGGCTGAGCGGTTCACTGGATATTCCTCACCTGCCACTGGCGATCCGGATGCGCGGGTCGACAAGGCCGTACAACACATCGACAGCGAAATTGATGCCGGCGTAAAACAGTGTGAACAACATCACGATCGCCATCGTGACCGGGTAGTCGCGTGCGAAGATGGACTCAATCGCAAGACGACCCAGCCCCGGAATGTTGAACACAGTCTCTATCACGATAGTGCCGGTGATCAGGCCGCCGAAGATCAGTCCGCAGACGGTCAGTATCGGCACCAACACATTGCGCAAGCCGTGACGCCAGACGACCAGCCGCTCAGACAGGCCCTTCGCGCGTGCCGTGCGCACATAGTCTTGCTGCATCACCTCAAGCATGAAGGTGCGCGCCAGTCGCGCGAGGTAGGCCGCCGCGGGAATCGCCAGGATTGTCACCGGAAGAATCGCATGACGCCAACTGGTCCAGCCCGCCACCGGAAGCCAGCCCAATTTGAGTGACAGACCCCAGACAAAAAATGCCGCCAGCGCAAAGTTCGGGATCGACAGGCCCACAACCAGCACCAGGATGATGCCGGTGTCGGCCCAGGTATTGCGCCGCAACGCGGCGACGATGCCCAGCGAAATGCCAATGGGGATCGCCAATGCCAGCGCGGAGACGGCCAGCAACGGGCTGATCCACAAGGCATCTTTGATCACCTGCGTCACCGGCACACCCGGATAGCGGAAGGACAGGCCGAAATCGCCCCGCGCCATCCCCGTCACGTACTGGACGAACTGTACGCCGACAGGCCGGTCCAACCCGTACTCGGCGCGCAATTTTTGCTCGAGCACCACATTGCCGCCCTGGTCGCCGAGCATGATGGTGATCGGATCGCCAGGGACGAAGCGATTGGCGATGAAGGTCAGCACCACTGCCGCAAACAACACCGGCAACAGGCCCGCCAGCCGGCGCAACAGGTAAGAGGTCACAAATGTCGGATCAGTTGATCGTCACCTTGTCAAAGGGGCGGACGCGCATCGGAGCCAGCACCACGCCCTTGACATTAGGTTTGACCACCAGGACAGAGGTGCGAACAAAAATTCCGCACGTTCCCCAGTCGTCCAGCAGCAGCGCCTCGGCTGCCGCGTATTGTTTGTACCGTGTCTGATTGTCCGGCGTGATTGTCGCCCGGTCGATCAGTGCATCAAAACCGGGATTCGAATACCGTGCGCGATTGAACGGGCTCTTCGAATACCAGACCTGCGAGAGAAAATACAGGGCATCGGGATAGTCAGCAGTCCAGCCCCAGGAAAAGAACGGTGTTTCGCCGGCGTTTAGTCCTCGCAGGAAAGTGGCCCGCTCCTTGATGTCGAGGTCGACCTGTACGCCCAGCACCTGCTTCCACTGGTCGGCGTAATAGGCAATTTCGTTGCGGAATGGCGCCAGGTTCGCGATCTTGAGTGGTGGCATGCCCTGTCCGTTCGGGTATCCAGCTTCAGCCATCAGCTTCTTCGCTCGCTCCGGATCGTATGGAATTTTCTTCACGTCCGGGTTGTACCCCGGAATTCCTGCAGTGATCTGGCCATATAGCGGTTTTGCCAATCCGCCGAACAATCCACGCGTCATCGCGTCACGGTCGATCGAGATACAAAACGCCTCCCGTACCCGTTTATCCTTGAACGGCGCATACAGGTTCTGATTCATGCCCAGATAATTGATCTGCGCCGCCGAAACCGTCTTTGCCTGGGCTTTAAGCTTCTCGTCGCGCATGATGCGGCGCGCAACGTCCGTGCTGTTCGGCATCAGAACGTCCAGTTCGCCGGCCTCGTACATCGTGACCGCGGTTTCTTCAGACGGCACGATGACGAAACGGACGCCGTCGATCTTTGGCGCACCGCCCCAATAATCTTTGAACGCCTTGAGGTAGACGCTCTGCCCACGTTGCCAGCTGACGAACTGGAATGGACCGGTGCCAGCCGAACCCTGCATGAACCAGTTGGGTCCTTTATCGGCAATGACCTGGGTATCAAATAACATGAACGGGTAGATCGGGAACAGGACGTCGGGCGCCGTGAAGTTCACCTCCACGACGAGCGGGCTGACGATCTTTACGCCGGCAAGCTCCTTGGTTTTGCCATCCTGTACCTCCTTGGCACCGACAATGCGCTGAAGATACTGCAGTTGCAATCCTGCCTTGCTGCCAGGCGCCAGCAGTGCCTCAAAACTTGCCTTGACGTCTTTGGCGCCGAAACTACGCCCGGTATGGAACTTGACGTTAGGTCGCAATTCGAATCGCCACGTCAGATTGTTGGCACTGGCAGTCCACTTGAGTGCCAGCGCCGGAAGGACAATGCCGTTTTCGTCAACCTGCGTGAAGTTCTGGTAGACATTGCGCAAAACGTCTCCGGCGATCAGTGCCGAGAACGTGATCGGATCGATCATTTCCGGGTCTGCATTGATGTTGATACGAAGATCACGTGCCTGAGCAGCCATCGTTACTCCTACGGCTATCGTCGTCGCTAGTATCAAGCTGCGTGCCAATTTCCGTGAAATCATGGGAGTCTCCAGTAAAAAAATTAAGAAACCATCAAAACAACCAATGCGGCTAAGCAACGGTCGGCCAGCGCCATCGAGTTGCAATGGGGACAGCACCCATCATGCGCGTAATTCGGCCATCTGGAACCGTACCCTCACATTGCAGGCCTGCGATGCAGGCACGGTCAACATATCTTTGTCTTCCGTATGGGCGATAGCGTTGCGCTGCAACACTGCTCGGCACGCCGCGAGGTCGCCAACGACATAGTCGATGCCCAGTGCGCGCGCCTGCGCTGACGTGTCAATTGTCAGCAAGATCGTGTGACCGCCGGTTTCCAGTACGATGCCGCTTGGCGTGGGCCTGGCCTGCACCGACGGCATCACACGTTGCCACTGCGCCGCACTAAACTCCGGATCGGGACAGGCGATGTGTACACAACGGATACCGATCGCCGAGTTGGCATGCGTCAGCAATTCGGGCAGCCAGACCGCCTCGCGGGTTGGTTGACTGCACACGAACACGCGCACTCCCAGACCATCTGTTTCACCGAGGGAAACAACTTCGAACCGCGCCTGCAGCGTGCTGCCATCGGGTCGTGGCACGTCACGCGAAAACTTGAGTGGTGTATCTGGCACAAGGCCCGCTGCCAACCAGTGCTGCTGCGCACCGACCGCGTCATTGGTGCGCAGCGCCAATCCAGCGACACCGCCACCGCTGGCAATGTGCTTGCGCCATTCGGTATTGCGTGGCGTGGGCGTCAGCACCGACAGCAGCTCGAAATAGTCCTCGCTCAACATGATGGTGTGGTTCTCGGTTCCCAGGGCTGCGCCGTGACGGCCCCTGGGCGAGAGCGTGAAACCCAGTCGCCGGTAGACGTCGGCTGCTGCATCCAATCCATCGACGACGATGACCACATGGTCGAGGGTTCCAATGGAAGCGTTGGTTGTTGTATCGGTCATGGAGGTTCTGCTGGTTCAAGTATTAAGAAGTTGGCGGGGCCCAACGGGATGACCCATCCGCGTATTCGAATCGGCCCTCTCGCTGTCGGCCCCGCCCATGCAACGCACAATGAGCAAGCATCTGGTCCGACCAGACAGCGATGTCACGCGTCACCGCAATGGCTCCACGATGACCTTGCCAAACGCCAGGCGGTCCTCAATCTGCCGCATTGCCTCGCGGGCATCGGCAAGGCCGTAACGAGGCCGGTGCAGGATCGGATGCAAGCTGCCGGCCTTGACCATGCCCAACAGCGCCATGATGCCGTCCCGCGACCATCCGTTGGACCCCATGATGTCGAGTTCGAAAGTCCAGATGTAGCGAATATCCTCTTTCGGGTCAAAGCCCGCGGTCGCGCCACAGGTCAACATACGTCCGTTACGCCGCAGCACCCGCAATGCGCGGGTCCAGGTCTCGCCACCGGTGAAATTCACTACCACGTCCAGGCCGCGGCTAGCGCCGCCGCGGGTGGTAGCGCGCCCGAACAGGCGATGGCACTCGGCCACCCAGTCCTGCGTCGCGTAGTTGATGCCAATGTCTGCGCCGCACTCCTTGAGCCGGACCAGTTTTTCGTCTGTAGACGCGCAAACCACCACCGTTGCCCCAGCCATCTTGGCCAACTGTACACAGCCAGTTCCGACACCACCGGATGCGCCCAGGATCAACACAGTTTCCCCAGCTTGTACGCGCCCGCGTTCGATCATCATGCGGTGTGCCGTCCCGTAGGCGACCGGCAGTGCAGCCGCGGAGGCAAAGTCGATGTCGGCGTCCAGCGCGATCAACATGTGCGCCGGCACACACACGAACTCGCCCAGGCCGCCATCCATGGTTTCACCCAAAAAGCGGGCGTCGACCCGATTGGTCGGATCTATCAACACGCGGTCACCAGGCTTGAACGCCGTGACATTGGCGCCGCGGCGCAGCACCTCGCCGGCCGCGTCATTGCCCACGATCAGCGGAAATGCCAGCCGTATGCCGGGCATGCCCCGGCGCGTGAAGACGTCGTGGTAATTGAGTGCGCAGGCGTGTGTGCGAATCAACACATCATCGGGGCCACACACCGGGTCGCGGTAATCCGATTCGTAAACGAGCCGGTCAAGTCCACCATGCTCGCGCAGGACGATGGCGCGCATATCAGGTGGCCTTCGCCGCCTTGCGGCGTTCTCGCACGATAGCTTCAGCTTCAGCCGTCATGGTCTTGCGATCCGGTTTGTTCGTCGCGGCGAGCGGAATGATGTCGCGGAATGCGATGAACCGGGGGTGGGCATAGGCTGGGCCATTGGCAATCGTGAATGCCTTGATGGCGTCTTCGGTGACGTCGACGCCAGCCTGGGGAACGACAAATGCAAAGGGCAGCATGCCCTTTATCTCGTCCGCAACCGGCACCACAGTGGCCTGGTGAACGCCGGGTGCACGTTCAAGCAAGCGCTCAACTTCCCCGGGCCAGACGTTTTCCCCTCCAACCACGAACATGTCATCTGCGCGGCCAACGAAGTAAAAGAATCCGTGAATATCGCGCCGCATGATGTCGCCGGAGCGGTACCAGCCATCGAGTACGACCTCGGCCGTCTTTTCCGGCAAATTGTTGTAGCCCTCCATGCGCATCGGGCTTTTCATGTACAACACCCCTTCATCCGGGCCCGTACCCTCCCGCAATTCGCTCAGTGCGCCTGGCAACGGATAACCGAGCGACGTCGCTGGCCGCGGTATGCCATCAGGGTGGGGGCCAAACGGGGATGGTCCGGCCTCGGTCGTGCCATAACTGTTATTGATGGCAGCTGCAGGAAAAAGCGCCTGGACCTTGTCGACCAGCGCCTGGGTCAGAGGTGCAGAGCCCATGGTGACGTTGGTGACCGATGAAAAATCCAGTGTTCCCAGCAGATCCCGCTCGCGCGCCACCAGGGCCAGCATGGTGGGGACCGATGTCAGCCAGGTCACACGGAAACGCTCGATGGCACGTGCATAGCTGCGGGCTTCGAAAGCCGGCAGCAACACGATGCTGCCGCCAGACGCCAACGCACCCTTGACGCTGATGGTGGCATTCATGTGAAACATCGGCGCTGCAACAATGTAGCGATGCTGCGGCCGATCTGGATAGGTTTCGGCCGATGTTACGAGCGACCAACGCTGCGACTCGTGCGAAAGCAACACACCCTTGGGCTTGCCCGTTGAACCTGAGGTGTAGAGGATCATTGCCACCTCGCGCGGGGTCGGTACCACAGTATCGAAGACGCCTGGGTCACGCAACGCCTGGTAGCCTGCCGCATCGTCAAAGTCGATGCGCAACACCGAGTCAGGACAAAGTTCGGTGCGGTCTCGGTCGTGAAATACAGCTCTCAGGTCGGCGTCCTGCACGATGTGGTCAATAGTCTCGCGTGGAAGTTTGAATGAAATTGGCACAGCCACCAGGCCGGCTCGCATGGTGCCGAAATACGCCGCCAACAATTCGAACCGGTTGAGCGAAAGGATACCCACGCGGTCGCCCCGTTTGAGCCCCCGGGCTAACAAGCCCCTTGCCACGGCATCGGACTCGGCGTCCAAAGCGGCGTAACTGTACTCACGTGGTAGTTCCCAGTTTTGCAGGTCAATGACCGCCACCTTGTCAGGCGAAAGCGAAGCATTGAAACAGCGACCGAGATTGGGATGGATGGGTCTCATGGATGCTAATCTGAATAGAGTGCAATGTGGCTGTTGCTACCTGCAGCGCAGCGATAGCCGAAGGTGGGCAAGAGCGCGATTTCGGAAATTGATAATAGCAACAGTTCGATCAATTGGCTTGCCACGCAAACCAATTGGGAGCAATCCTTGCGGCCCCGGCAGGACATGCTGATGCACCAGTCCGGGATCATCATGCGCGTGATAACGTCAACTGCAGACAGCCATGTTGCTGCCTTCGCTGGTCTGCGCAAACGCGCAGCACGCTTGTCGTGAGTCGAAAGACACAAGTCATCTACCGAAATCATTCTTGAGCCTACCCATGAAAAACACTCTTGAGCGCAATTCGAAAGAAGCGTCGTCGACAACTGCTCCATTTGGCACAGCCGAGACGTTTGATCCGGTGTCGGAAGACCCGGTCTTGCTCGACAAAAAGCACCCTCCACGGGTACACGAAGTGGCCGTTGTGAGCGCCGGTGTGTCTCTGTATGGCAAGGTGTATTCAGTGCAAGGCACGGCAATGCGGCCGATCGTTTTGATTGCGCGCGGATACCCGGATATGACATCCAGTGCCGACCTCGCACTGACCTTGCAGCGGGCCGGTTACAACGCCATGCTGTTCCACTATCGCGGAGCATGGGGCATGGGGGGGGCGTTCTCACTCGAAAACTCCTTTCAAGATTTGAAGGCAGCCGCGCGCTTCTTGCGTTCGGGGCCGAGGTCAAAAGAGATGCTGGTCGACACTGAAAAAATCATCTTGTTCGGTTTCAGTTTCGGCGGGCCGATCGCGTTGCGCCTGGCCGCTGAAGACGATGCAATACACGGCGTGCTGCAACTCGACGGCACCGACTTTCGTGGAATTCCCGGTTTGCCCGCTGAGGCCTTGGCCACGTATGCAGCGGAGCTGATGACCGTTGCGATACCTGGAGCCGTAGGGATGCAATTGCTCGCAGACATCGCCGCCAACATGACACGCTGGGATCCGGCGACCTATGCCCCAGGCCTGAGCGGCAAGGATGTATGCCTGCTTTGGGCGTCGCAAGGCCACGGCAAGGAAATGCGAGACTATGGCCCCACCTTGCATGACTTGTATGCTGCAACGGCGCGCGTGACCGAAATGATTTTTGACACCGATCATGATTTTTCTGACCATCGAATCGCTATTGCGCGGGCGACGCTGGCCTGGCTCAAGAAGATAGTGATGCCGATCGGAAGCTGACCCGCCAAAACAAGAAGTGATCGCGCCAGGCTGGACTCACACGGTGCATTGAAAGTCAATCTGAGGCACGTGGGCCTTTTCGTGCACCATCCACTCAATACTCCAGACTGTCCCCGCTTGATCGACCGAAGCAAGAGGTCGATGACCTGGTGCCTGGAGGTTCCAAATGCTTCGTCCTTGCTCGTTGCCTTGCGGTATGCCAGATGCCCCTCGGCCACCGAGGTCAACGACAAAAACAAGAACAGTGACATGCTCTGGCCACGCCTAAGGTGCAACGATCACTTTGCCCATCACCTTGCGGTCATCCAGCACCCGCATCGCATCGCTCGCCTCGCTCAACGCATAGATCTTGGGATGCAGAACGGGCTTCAGCGTTCCCGCCTTCACCATGGCCAGCAAAGCCAGCACGTCCTCGCGTGACCATCCATCGGAGCCAATGATGTTGAGCTCGAAGGTCCAGATGAAACGGATGTCTTCCTTGGGGTCGTAACCCGCGGTAGCACCACAGGTCAGCAGCCGGCCGTTGCGTTTCATCACGCGTAGCGACTTGGTCCAGGTTTCGCCGCCCGTGAAGTTCACCACCACATCGACACCGCCTCCCGTGCCACCCATGGCACTGGCCTTGCCGAACTGTCGGCGGCTCTCAGCCACCCAGTCGGTGCTGGCGTAGTTGATACCGATGTCGGCGCCCATTTCGATTAGCCTTGCAATCTTTTCGTCACTGGATGCGCAGGCCACGACGCGTGCGCCCGCCTGCTTGGCCAGTTGCACGCAGCAGGTGCCCACGCCGCCGGACGCACCCAGGATCAGCACAGTCTCGCCGGCGCGGACATTGCCGCGGGTGACCATCATCCGGTACGCGGTGCCGTACGCCACAGGCAGGGCGGCCGCCTCGGGATACCCAATGTCGTCGTCAAGCTTGATCAGCATATGGGCCGGCACCCGCACGTATTCGGCCA
>JBDTMH010000092.1:0-16188 GCA_039934375.1 Burkholderiaceae bacterium
AGAAGACCAACTGCATGGTGATCTTCATCAACCAGATCCGCATGAAGATCGGCGTCATGTTCGGCAGCCCCGAGACCACCACCGGCGGCAATGCGCTCAAGTTCTACGCCTCGGTGCGGCTCGACATTCGCCGCACCGGCACGATCAAGAAGGGCGACGAGGCGATCGGCAACGAGACCAAGGTCAAGGTGGTCAAGAACAAGGTGGCGTCACCGTTCAAGACGGCCGAGTTCGACATCTTGTTCGGCGAAGGCATCAGCCGCCATGGCGAGATCATCGACATGGGAGTGAATGCCCAGATCCTCGACAAGTCGGGCGCCTGGTATGCCTACAACGGCGAGAAAATCGGCCAGGGCCGCGACAACGCCCGCGAGTTCCTGCGCGAAAACCCGGACCTGTCGCGCGAGATCGAGAACAAGGTGCGCGAGTCGCTGGGCATTCCCTTGCTGCCCGAGCGGGTCGGCGCTGAGGTCGGTGCCAAGGCCAAGAGCAAGAAGGCCGACTGATCGGCGCTCGCTATCGTCATTGCCGTCTTCGCCGGATTCGTGCCTGTTCCACCGCCATCACTCAAGGGCCGTGTCTTGCGCCTGCTCTCGACGCGAGAGTACTCGCGCATCGAACTCGAGCGCAAGCTGCGTCGTCACGAGACCGAGCCCGGTGAGCTGGCAGGGGTGCTCGACGGCTTGCAGGCCAAGGGATTCATCGACGACAAGCGGGTGATCGAATCGGTGATCCACCGCCGCGCCGCCAAGCTCGGCGCCGGCCGAATCTGCCAGGAGTTGCACGACAAGGGGCTGCCGGCCGACGCCATTCGCGCTGCGGTAGCTGGACTGCAGGCCAGCGAGCTGCAGCGCGCCGGTGCCGTCTGGCGCAAGAAATTCGCCGCCACGCTGCCCGGTGGTGGCGACGAGCCCGATCCGGCACGCGCAACGGCTGAACGCGCGCGCCAGATCCGGTTCCTGGCGGCACGCGGATTCGGCGGCGACACCATCCGCCGCGTTGTGTCCGGCGCCGGCGACTGCACGGACGGCGAAGAATCCGCCTGAACGTTATCCGTTATTCGCTGGATGTCGACCCATGGCCGTAGACCGGCCGGGCCGACAGGCAACTCTCACAGGCCCAGCATCAGTTTGAGGTTCTGCACGGCAGCACCGCTGGCGCCTTTGCCCAGGTTGTCAAGCCGGGCGATCAGCACCGCATGGCTGAAGCCGTCCTTGACCGCATCATTGGCAAATACCCGCAGCTCCAGCTTGTTGGTGTCGACCAACGCCAGCGTGTCGAGCTTGCCGTCAGCGCTGGCCGGCTCGACCGTGACCCACTCGCTGCCCTGGTAGTGCTTGGCCAGCGCGTCGTGCAAGTCCTTCGCATCGGGCTTGCCCGGCAAGGTGTCCAGATGCAGCGGCAACTCCACCAGCATGCCCTGCAGGAAATTGCCCACTGCTGGAATGAACAGCGGGCGGCGCGTGAGGCCGGTATGGCGCATGATTTCCGGCACGTGCTTGTGTTTGAGTCCCAGCGCGTAGAGCTCGAACGCCGGCGCAGTGCCGCGCTCGTAGGACTCGATCATGCTGCGTCCGCCGCCCGAATAACCACTGACGGCAGGCAGGCACAGCGGAGTATCTGCCGGCAGCAGTCCGGCGTCGATCAATGGCCGGATCAGCGCGATCGCTCCGGTGGCATAACAGCCCGGATTGCTGACCCGGCGTGCTGCGGCGACCGCCGCGCTCTGGCCAGCGGTCAGTTCCGGGAAACCGAAGACCCATTCCGGCGCGGTGCGGTGTGCGGTCGACGCATCGATGATGCGCGGGCCCGGCTTGCCGCTGGTGCGGGCCATGTCATCGATCATGGCCACAGATTCACGCGCCGCATCATCGTGCAGGCACAGGATCACCAGGTCGACCTGGCCCATCAATTCGCGTTTGGCCGACGGGTCCTTGCGCATTGCGGGGGCGATGCTGAGCAGCTCGATACTGGCCATCGATTGCAGACGCTCGCGAATTTGCAGGCCGGTGGTACCCGCTTCGCCATCAATGAACACTTTTGCCATGCCGCAGTCCTTTCCGTGATTGGCAGTCAGCGCCCCGCAAGATCGGGCTCCGACAATTGCCGCATTGCAGCATGATACATTTGGCGGCTTCGGTGTCCGCTGCAGGCTGACGATTGCGTCCATTCGCCAGTGCATCGGGTTTGTTCCTGTCCCGAGAGAAACCTCATGAAGATCCACGAGTACCAAGGCAAGGAAATCTTGCGCAAGTTCGGCGTCCCTGTGCCGCGCGGCATCGCGGCGTTCACGGTTCAGGAGGCGGTCGAAGCAGCGCAGAAGCTCGGCGGCCCGGTGTGGGTCGTCAAGGCACAGATCCATGCAGGTGGACGCGGCAAGGGTGGCGGTGTCAAACTGGCCCGCTCGGTGGATGAGGTCAAGACCCTGGCCGGCGAGATCCTGGGCATGCAACTGGTCACCCACCAGACCGGCCCCGAAGGCCAGAAGGTGCGTCGCCTGCTGATCGAGGATGGTGCCGACATCAAGAAGGAATACTACGTGTCGGTCGTCACCGACCGTGCGTCGCAAAAGGTCGCCATCATGGCGTCGTCCGAAGGCGGCATGGACATCGAGGAAGTGGCGCATGCCACGCCCGAGAAGATCCTCAAGGTTTTCGTCGACCCGGCCACCGGCCTGACCGAGGCGCAGGCCCAGGAACTGGCCAAAGGCATCGGCGTTCCCGCCGGCTCGACCGCCCAGTGCGTGGACGTGTTGCAAAAGCTGTACCGTTGTTTCATGGAGACCGATGCGTCGCTGGTCGAGATCAATCCGCTGATCCTCGAAGGCAGTGGCGGCATCAAGGCGCTGGACGCCAAGTTCAATTTCGACGCGAACGCATTGTTCCGCCAGCAGGAGATCGTGGCCTACCGCGATCTGGACGAAGAGGACCCGGCTGAGGTCGAGGCCAGCAAGTTCGATCTGGCCTATATCAGTCTGGACGGCACCATCGGTTGCCTGGTCAATGGTGCCGGTCTGGCCATGGCGACGATGGACACCATCAAGTTGTATGGCGCAGAGCCGGCCAACTTCCTGGACGTCGGTGGTGGCGCCACGCCCGAGAAGGTGACCGAGGCGTTCAAGATCATGCTCAAGAACACCAAGGTCAAGGCGATCCTGGTGAACATCTTTGGCGGCATCATGAAGTGCGACACGATTGCCACCGGCGTGATCACCGCCTGCCGCGCAACCAACCTCAGCGTGCCGCTGGTCGTGCGGATGAAGGGCACCAACGAACAGCTGGGCAAGAAGATGCTGGCCGATTCCGGCCTGCCGATCATCAGTGCCGACACGATGGCCGAAGCGGCCCAAAAAGTCGTGGCTGCCGTCAAGTAATCCATCGTCAGGTCAACCAACAAGACACCAGGGTGCCGGGCCTGGCCGCAGAGGGTCTGGCGTAACGGCGCTCAGGTGGTGAAGGAGTTCAAGTGAGCATTCTGATCAACAAAGACACCAAGGTCATCACGCAGGGCATCACCGGCAAGACCGGTCAGTTCCATACCGAGAAATGCCAGGAATACGCGAACGGCAAGAACTGCTTCGTCGCAGGGGTGAACCCGAAGAAGGCTGGCGAGTCCATCTTCGGTATCCCGATCTTTGGCTCGGTCAAGGATGCGGCCGACAAGACCGGTGCCACCGTATCGGTCATCTATGTGCCGCCAGCGGGTGCCGCCGCCGCGATCTGGGAGGCCGTCGAGGCCGACCTCGATCTGGCGATCTGCATCACCGAAGGCATTCCGGTTCGTGACATGCTCGAACTGCGCAACCGGATGCGTGCCCGTGTCGCGGCCGGCGGCAAGAACACCTTGCTGCTGGGCCCGAACTGCCCGGGATTGATCACGCCCGAAGAGATCAAGATCGGCATCATGCCGGCCCACATCCATCGCAAGGGACGTGTCGGCGTAGTTTCACGCTCGGGCACACTGACCTACGAAGCGGTTGCGCAACTCACCGACATCGGTCTGGGCCAATCGACCGCGGTCGGTATTGGTGGCGACCCGATCAATGGGCTCAAGCACATCGACATCATGCAGGCCTTCAACGATGATCCCGAGACCGATGCCGTCATCATGATTGGCGAGATCGGTGGACCGGACGAAGCCGAGGCGGCTCGCTGGTGCAAGGACAACATGAAGAAACCGGTGGTGGGCTTCATCGCGGGTGTCACGGCGCCGGCCGGCAAGCGCATGGGCCACGCCGGTGCGCTGATCTCCGGCGGTGCCGACACGGCCGATGCCAAGCTGGCGATCATGGAAGAGTGCGGATTCAAGATCACGCGCAATCCTTCGGAGATGGGCAAGCTGCTCAAGTCCGTCCTCAAATAAGGCGCCACGCTCTGGCGCTTCGGGGCATGATTCGCTTGCCCCGATTTCATCTGGTAGCGGCGTGGAAGAATTTCTCACTGCCCATTTCTGGATAGCCGTCGGTCAGATCATCATGATCGACATCCTGCTCGGCGGGGACAATGCCGTGGTCATCGCGCTGGCATGTCGCAAGCTGCCGCCGGCGCAGCGGACCCAGGGCATTCTCTGGGGCACGGCAGGTGCAATCCTGCTGCGCGTGGTCCTGATCGCATTTGCGCTGACGTTGCTGCAGGTGCCCTATCTGAAACTGGTCGGCGCGCTGTTGTTGCTCTGGATCGGCGTCAAGTTGCTGGCGCCGCAGGACGACGACGAACACGGGTCCATTGAAGGCAGCGACAAGTTGTGGGCGGCGGTCAAGACCGTGATCGTTGCCGACCTTGTGATGAGTGTCGACAACGTGGTCGCGATCGCCGGTGCAGCCACGGGTGCTGGTGGCCGGCATCCTTTGCCGCTGGTGATCTTTGGCTTGCTGGTCAGTGTGCCCATCATCATCTGGGGCAGCCAGCTCGTGCTCAGGCTGATGGACCGCTTTCCGGTGATCGTCACGGCCGGTGGCATGTTGCTCGGTTGGATTGCCGGAACCATGGCGCACTCGGACCCTGCGATGGTGCATTGGCTGCCTCAGGGTGACGGTTGGAGCTACGGCATGGGTATTGCGGGTACCCTGCTGGTCTACATTGCCGGGCACGTGGTGCGTCGCCGTTCGAGAAAATCCGGCTGACTGCTGGCACTCCGGATGCCGTGTTCATCCCTTTTCCCCGGGCGGCGGCGCTGGGGGCAGGTGCAAAAAAACGACAAATGGCCCCCACTATGTCTCTTGTCGGCAACGGCATGGTCTGCTAACGTAGCCGCTTCGTACCTTCGTAACGAGGGAACTGGGCTTTCCTGACTCACGTGCGCCTTGCAAAGTCGAATCTAATAACCGGGTGGGTTGGAACGTGGCAACAAAGTCATCATCGAAGAATGTGCAGTTTTGGCGTGCGGATTGGTTTGCAGGCCTTGCCATTGTTCTGGCTGTACTGGCTCTGAACCAGGCCACCGATCTCATCGGAACGCTCGAACGCCGGTTCTACGATTTTGGCAGTACCAGCACCTCACGCCAGCCTTCCGACCGGATCGCGATCATCGCAATCGATGACCAGAGCATCGCGAACATCGGGCGCTGGCCCTGGCCGCGTGATATCCATGCCAAGCTGATCGATCAGCTGTCTGCGGCCAAGGCCAAGACGATCGTCGAGACGGTGTTTTTCATCGAGCCGCAGGTCGACCGCGGCCTGGGCTTCATCCGCCAGATGAAGTCCCTGCTGCCGGCCAGCGGCGACGCGGCGAATTCCCAACTGTCCAAGGTGATTGCCGAGGCCGAGCGGGTGCTGGACACCGACGGCTTGTTGGCCGCCAGCATGAAAAACGCCGGTAACGTGCTGGTGCCTTCGGTGTTCGTGCTGGGGGAGCCCCAGGGCAAACCCGACAAGCCGCTCGCGTCCTTCGCAGCGGCAAGTTCGATCAAGGCGCTCGAGGGCTTTGGCATTCCAGCGATCAGCGGGCAACAACCGATCGAGCAGATCGGGTCGGTCGCCGCGGGTGTCGCACATCTGAACCAGATCCAGGACGTCGACGGCGCCGTGCGCCAGGAACCACTGCTGATCAACTATTACGGCAACGCCATTCCCTCGATGGCCTTGTTGGCAGCGGTCAAGAGCCTGAATCTGGCACCCGACGACATCAAGATCAACCCCGGTGATTCGGTGCAGATCGGCAAGCTGCGCGTGAAAACCGACGATGCTGCGCTTATGCTGCCGCAGTTCTACAAAGGGCACGATGGTCGCCCCGCGTTTGCGGTCGATTCGTTCTATGACGTTCTCACCGGCAAGATTCCCGCATCCAAATATGCCGACAAGATCGTGATCATCGGCGCCACGGCGGCCGGTGTGGGTGTGCAGTTTCCGGTGCCCGGTTACGCCGGTCTGTCTCCGGCCGAGACGATCGCCCATATCACCTCGAGCATCCTGAGCGAGCATTTCATCGTGCAACCGTCGTGGGGGGTCTGGGCCACGCTGGCCGTGTTCCTGCTGGTGGCGGCGTACATCATTGCGGTGTTACCGCGCCTGTCTGCCGGGATGGCGGCACTTGTGACCCTGGTCGTGTTCATCGCCTTGCTCGGCACCGAATTCGGTCTTCTGTCGGGCAGTGCGACCTGGCTCAAACTGGTGCTGCCGGCGATGTTGCTGGTCATCGGTCACCTCGCCCTGACGACCAAGCGCTTCCTGGTAACCGAGGCCGGCAAACTCAAGTCCGACGAAGAGTCGGCAGAAACCAATCGCATGATGGGTCTGGCTCTGCAAGGCCAGGGACAGCTCGATGCGTCGTTCGACCGGTTCCGGCGCGTGCCGATGGGCGACGCCGTGATGGGCAACCTGTACAGCCTGGCACTGGACTTCGAGCGCAAACGCCAGTTCAACAAGGCGGAGGCGGTCTACCAGCATATGGCCAACTTCGACAAGGACTACAAGGACCTGCAGGCCAAGCTCAATCGCGCGAAGAACCTGTCAGAGACGGTCATGCTGGGCGGCTCGGGCGCGCATCCCGGCGGCACCATGCTGCTCGACGGTGGCGCGGTCGAAAAACCGATGCTCGGTCGCTACCAGGTCGACAAGGAGCTGGGCAAGGGCGCGATGGGCGTGGTCTATCTGGGCAAGGATCCCAAGATCGGTCGGGTGGTAGCGATCAAGACCATGGCCCTGAGCCAGGAATTCTCCGGCGACGAACTGGTAGACGCCCGTGAACGATTCTTCCGCGAGGCCGAGACGGCGGGCCGGCTGCAGCATCAGAACATCGTGACCATCTTCGATGCCGGTGAAGAGCACGACCTGGCCTACATCGCGATGGAGTTTCTCAAGGGCAAGGACCTGCTCGACTACTGCAAGGAAGGCCATCTGCTGCCCGTGCCCCGGGTGTTGTCGATCGTGGCGCGCGTGGCCGAGGCGCTGGCCTATGCGCACCGGCAAAACGTGGTGCACCGCGATATCAAGCCGGCCAACATCATGTACGAGGAGGGCAGCGACACTGTCAAGGTCACCGACTTCGGCATCGCGCGTATCACCGACTCCAGCAAGACCAAGACAGGCCTGGTGTTGGGAACACCGAGCTTCATGTCGCCTGAACAACTGGCCGGGAAAAAGGTCGACGGCCGTTCCGATCTGTATTCGCTTGGCGTAATGCTGTTCCAGATGCTCACCGGCGTATTGCCATTCCGAGGTGAGTCGATGGCCGAGTTGATGTACAAGATCGCCAATGAGGAGGCGCCTGACCTGCGTGCAGTGCGCAGTGACCTGCCGCAAAGTCTGGCCGATGTGGTGGCGCTGGCGCTGAGCAAGCGGCCGGAGACCCGCTACCAGGATGGTGAGCAGTTCGCCGCCGACCTGCGCTCGGTGATGGATGCCGTGGGCGGCCATTCGCCGCAAGCCACGACACAAACCCGCGCGTCGGCGACGGTGGCGCAACCCGCTGCTGCATCGGCGCACCAAAAGACGGCCGTGCTGGCGACGGCCACCCTGTCGGCATCGGCCGCCGCAGCTTTCGACAAGACGGCGGTGCAGCATGCGCCGTTTCCTGCCGCGGCGCCGGATGCCGGGTTCGAGAAGACCATCGTGCACCAGCGGGCGGTCCCCCCAGTGCAAAAAACCGATGCGGGGTTCGAGAAAACGGTCGTGCACCAGGCGGTACCGCCAGCCAAGCCGATTGGAGAGTTCGAGAAAACGGTCGTGCATCAGCGCAAGGGTGGCGAACCGCCGCCGTCCGGTGGCGGTGGCACGGTGCCGGACGTCGAGATCTGATCCGGCGGCCATGATGCACTACACCTTTCTTGCCAGAACCGATCCGGGTAGGGCCAGGGACAACAACGAAGACGCCGTGCTCGTTGATGAAGCCGCCCAGTTGGGCGTGCTGGCCGACGGCATGGGGGGCTACAACGCGGGTGAAATTGCCAGCGGCATGGCGACGGCGTTCATCAAGTCGGAGATGTCACGCTGGCTGGCTGAAACCGGCAAGAATGCCAAAGTCAAGGAAATCAGGCGCGCGTTGGAGATCTGTGTCGACAACGCAAACCGGTCCATTTTCAACGCGTCCGGGTCCAACCCCCAGTATTCGGGCATGGGCACGACGCTGGTGGTGGCTGTTTTCCACGAGTCCACGTTGATACTGGGCCATATCGGCGATTCGCGGTGTTACCGGGTGCGCGACGGAGCGCTGGTGCAGATCACCAAGGACCATTCGCTGTTGCAGGAGCAGATCGACGCCGGCCTGATCACCCCCGAGCAGGCCGTGGGCTCATCGATCAAGAATCTGGTCACCCGTGCCCTGGGCGTCGAAGATGCCGTGATGATGGAGGTCAACGAGCACAAGGTCGAACCCGGTGATTGTTATCTGATGTGCTCCGATGGCCTGTCCGACATGGTTGACGATGGCGAAATTGCCAGTATCCTTGGAGGCCCTGTGCCGATGGATCAGAAGGCGGACATCCTGGTCGCCATTGCGAATGAGCATGGTGGCCGGGATAACATTTCGGTGTTGCTGATCCAGGCGGATTCTGTGACGGAAAAGCGTGGCCTGATCTCCAGACTGTTGGGAAAATAGTAAGCTCGTGTCTAATATGAAAATCTGTCATAGAAATAGGAGTCGGTCATGCCGAAAATGATCGTATCGATCGATGGTGTTGTGATCAAGGAAGTCCAGTTGACCAAGGACCGGACAACCCTGGGCCGTCGACCGTACAACGATGTCGTGATCGACAACCTGGCCATCAGCGGCGAACATGCGGTGTTCCAGATGGTGGGTGCCGAGGTTTTCATCGAAGACCTCAACAGCACCAACGGCACCTATGTCAACGGCAAGGCGGCCAAGAAGCAGCAGTTGCAAAACGGTGACACGGTTGAGGTCGGCAAATACAAGATCAAGTTTGTCAGCGAGGCGGCCGCCGATGGTTTCGAGAAGACCATGATGGTCAAGTCGACGCCCCACTCGGTCCCTGCGCCATTGAGTGCCACGCCCGCCGCCGCGACACCCTCGAGTTTCGGCGCATCGGCATCAGCGCCGGCACAGGCCTCGATCAAGGTGCTGTCCGGTGCCGCGTCCGGACGCGAGGTGCCATTGACCAAGGTCGTCACCACGATTGGCAAGCCCGGCGTCGCGGTGGCTGCCATCACCCGCCGCCAACATGGCTTTGTCGTGCACCACGTCGAAGGTGCCGGGAACCCCTCGCTGAACGGAGCGCCTATCGGCACCGATCCAGTGTCATTGAAAAACGGCGACTTGATCGAACTGGCCGGTACGCAAATGCAGTTCGTGCAGAGTTGAAAACAAGGGCCCACTGCTGACCCCCGCGGCTGTTTCGCAAGTTTGCTGACGCCGCCATGGCAGCACTCGTCAAGCACTGGCCGCGAATCCTCGTAACCTTGCTTCCGCTGGTGGTCGTGCTGTTGCACGCGGTCGGAGTCATGCGACTGGGCGTGCTGGATCGGCTTGACAGCATCATCTATGACTCGCGCCTTCGCGCGACGATGCCCAAGACCCTTGACGACCGGGTCGTGATCGTCGACATCGACGAGAAGAGCCTGGCCGATGTCGGGCGCTGGCCCTGGGGCCGCAACCGGCTCAGCGAGTTGACCACCGAGTTGTTCGAGCGTCAGAAGGTCGCCTTGCTGGGCTTCGACATTGTGTTTGCCGAGGCCGACGAAAGTTCCGGCCTGAAGCGACTCAACGAATTGGCCCAGCGCGAGTTGCGCGATCAGCCAGGATTCGTCGACAAGCTCAAGCAGTTGCAGAGTTCGCTGGACTACGACGCGATGTTTGCCAAATCGCTCGAAGGCCGGCCGGTGGTGCTGGGCTTTTACCTGACCGGCGACCGGGATGGTCTTACGTCCGGTGTTTTGCCCGCGCCGGTAATGACCAAGCAGGCGCTGCAGGGGCGACCGATCAAATTCACCAGCTGGAACGGTTATGGCAGCAACATCGCGCAGATTGCCAAGGCGGCTCCCGTGGCGGGCCACTTCAATCAGATTCCGGACGTTGATGGCGTTGTGCGCTCCTTGCCCCTGATCGCCGAGTACAAGGGCAACTACTACGAATCCCTGTCGCTGGCGATGTTCCGGATGCTGGCCGGCTCGCCCACGGTTTCGCCGGGTTTTCCGAAGGAGCGGTTGCTGGGCCGCAGCTACCAGGGTCTTGAGAGCATTCAGCTCAAGCTCGGTAGCAAGACCCTGTCGATCCCGGTGGACGATCAGGTCTCGTCGCTGATTCCATTCCGGGGTGCTGGCGGACCCAAGGGCGGTTCGTTCAAGTATGTATCCGCCGCAGACCTGCTGTCCAAGGCATTGCCGCCCGAGTCCCTGAAGGACAAGATCGTGCTGGTTGGCACCACGGCGCCCGGCCTGCTGGACCTGCGGGTCACACCGGTCAGCGAGGTCTACCCAGGCGTCGAAGCCCATGCCAATGTCATCTCGGGGTTGCTCGATGGCAAGACCCTTGTCAAGCCGGACTATGCGATCGGCTATGAGGTGGTCGTGCTGCTGTTTGCCGGCCTGCTTCTGGCCGTGGCCCTCCCACTAGTGTCGGCGACCCGGGCTGTGATCCTGAGCGTGGTCGTCGCAGCGCTCGTCGGTGGCCTCAATCTCTGGCTGTATCTCGGCGCCGGATTGGTTTTGCCGCTGGCGGGCGCATTGATCATGGTCGCGACCGCGTTTGCGCTCAACATGAGCTACGGCTATTTTGTCGAAAGTCGTTCCAAGCGCGAGCTGGCCCATCTGTTTGGCACCTACGTGCCACCCGAACTGGTGGACGAGATGGTCAAGGACCCGGACAGCTACAGCATGGCGGCGACCAATCGGGAAATGACGGTGATGTTCTGCGACATGCGGGGCTTCACCAAGATGTCCGAGCAGATGGAGCCGATCCAGTTGCAGTCCTTGCTCAACGGGGTGTTCACGCGATTGACCGGAATCATCAGGGCCAATCGCGGCACCATCGATAAATACATGGGTGACTGCGTGATGGCATTCTGGGGTGCGCCGGTCGAAACGCCGGAGCACGCCCATTTGGCGGTCAAGTCTGCGATGGAGATGGCCAATGCAGTGCGCAGCATCAACGAGGAGCACCGGGCCAAGGGCATTCCGGAGATTGGCATCGGCATTGGCGTGAACACCGGCAACATGTGTGTCGGCGATATGGGCTCCAATATCCGCAAGAGCTACACCGTGATTGGTGATGCCGTCAATCTGGGGTCGCGCCTGGAAGGCCTGTCCAAGGTGTATGGTGTCGACATCGTCGTCAGCGAGTCGGCGCGCAAGATGGCGCAGGCGTTCGGCTGGCAGGAACTGGACCGGGTTCGTGTCAAGGGCAAAGACCAGGCGGTCGCGATTTTCTGGCCGGTTGCCCCTGCGAATCGGGTCGGCGCCGAGACCGAGGCCGAACTCAAGGCCTGGGCAAGCTTCCTCAAAGCCTACCGCGCCCAGGAATGGGAGCAGTGTGATCTTCTGATGATGAACTTGTTGCGGATGAATGCCAAAAAATACCTTTACCACCTTTACTCGGATCGCGTAGCCTCCATGCGGCTGCTTCCATTCGATCTGGAATGGGACGGTGCGACGAATTTCGAAACCAAATAAGGGCGGCCATGAAAGTGCGTGTGTTAGGCTGTTCCGGCGCCATCGCCAAAGACTGCCGGACCACGTCGTTCCTGATTGATGGTGACATCCTGATCGATGCTGGCACTGGCGTGGGCGACCTCACGCTGGACGAAATGCGTGTCATCGACCATGTGTTTCTGACCCATTCGCACCTCGATCACGTGGCGGCGTTGCCCCTGATGGTCGACGCTGTCGCAGCCCGGCGCCAGCAGCCGCTGCAGATCCATGCGCTCGCCGGGACCATCGCCGCGCTCAAGGCGCATATTTTCAACGGCGTGATCTGGCCCGATTTCAGCCGCATACCAACACCGGAAGCGCCGTTCATCACGTTTCACGAGATCCATACCGGCCAGACGCTGGAGGTCAATCGCAAGCTGCTCGAGGTGTTACCGGCAGTTCACACCGTGCCCGCAGTGGGGTATGCTGTGACAGTTGGCAACGGTTGCTGGGTATTTTCCGGCGATACGGAGCGTAACCCGGCGTTTTGGAAACGGGTCAACCAGCTCAATGTGGCAATGCTGGTGATCGAGACGGCGTTCAGCAACCGCGAGAAAGATCTGGCCAAGCTCAGCCTGCACCTGTCGCCCGGTGTACTGGCGGATGAGCTCGACAACATATCGAACGACCGCAAATACCCGATCTACATCACCCATACCAAACCTGCAGAAACCGATCTCATCATGGCCGAGATCCAGAAATTCGACGAAACCTCGGTGTCCGGGCCCAATGTGACCCACGACATCCGTTGGCTGCGGGCCGGCCAGGAATTCGAGATATGAGCCGCCGGGCCGCTCCCAAGGCGAATGCCGCAGCGCGCAGCGCGAAGGCTTGTCTGTATCGCCGCCGGGCCGCTCCCAAGGCGAATGCCGCAGCGCGCAGCGCGAAGGCTTGTCTGTATCGCCGCCGGGCCGCTCCCAAGGCGAATGCCGCAGCGCGCAGCGCGAAGGTGACATCGTGAGCGCAGTGCTCAAGCCGGCTGCGGGCGAACGATCGTCCGAGCAGGCGTTTTTCGAGAGCCAGAAGCTTCCGCCGGAGAAGCGCGGCATCACGTTTGAAGCGCTTTTCTACAAGCAGTTGCACCACGTCACCGCGCGCATCCACGACACCGAGAACCTGGACCAGATCATGCTGGATGCGAGCCAGGACATCTGCAAGTTGCTCAACGCGGATCGCTTGACGCTGTATGCGGTCAACGAAGACCGCTCGGCCATCGTCTCCAAGGTCAAGACCGGTCTGAACAGCAGCCGCGACCTGAAGTTGCCGATTTCACCGCAGAGCCTGGCCGGTTATGTGGCCTTCAGTCGCCAGCAGCTCAACTTGGCGGATGTCTACGATGACGATGCGCTGAAGCAGATCCATCCGGCGCTGACGTTTCTGAAGGAGGTCGACAAACGTTCCGGCTACCGCACCCGCCAGATGCTGGTCGCACCCATCCTCGACGGCGATGTGCTGCACGGCGTGCTGCAGATCATCAACAGCAAGAGCGATCAGAGTTTCGGCGCGCTGGAAGTAGAAGGTGTTGCACAGCTGTGCAAGACGTTGGCCACCGCGATCCGCCAGCGTGTGCAGAAGGCCAGCGAGGCGTCGCGCCACAAGGCCACCAAATACGACGGCCTGGTGACCGACGGTGTGCTCAGCGAGACCGAACTCGCGCAGTGCCTGGTCGACGCGCGCAACCAGCACAAGCCGGTCGAGCATGTGCTGATGGCCCACTTCAAGCTCAAGCCGGCCCAGATCGGGTCGTCGCTGGCGCGGTTTTTCGGCGTGCCGTACGAGCCCTTCAGCTCCGGGCGCATCCGTGCCGAGAATTTGCACGGACCGCTCAAACGCGAATTCATCGTCGAGCATGGCTGGATTCCACTCGAGGAGTCGCCGGATGGGCTGGTCATCATGTGCATGGATCCCGAGGCCGTGCGAGGTGCGCGGGTTGTACCCCAGGTGTTTCCGCGCATCAGCAAGTTTGCCTACCGCGTCTCGACGCTGACCGAGTTCGAGGAGACACTGGCGCAGCTGTTTGGCGCGGGCAACGAGGGCGGCTCGATCGACCAGTTGCTCGCCGACATGGATGGCGGCCCGATCGACGACGGCTACAACGACGATTCGCTGGAGTCTGCCGCGGCCGACAACGAGCTGGTCAAGTTCGTCAACAAGGTGATCATTGACGCCTATCACCAGAAAGTGTCCGACATCCATATCGAACCGATGCCGGGCAAGCTCAAGACCGGCATCCGCTTTCGTATCGATGGCACGCTGGTGCCCTATATCGAGGTGCCGGCGCATTTCCGCCAGGCCATGGTCACGCGCTTGAAGATCATGTGCGATCTGGACATCTCTGAGCGGCGCAAGCCGCAAGACGGCAAGATCAAATTCAGGAAGTACGGCCCGCTGGACATCGAACTTCGCGTGGCCACGATCCCGTCCACCGGCGGCGTCGAGGACGTGGTGATGCGGATCCTGGCCGCCGGCGAACCGATTCCGCTGGAAAAGCTGGGCCTGACCACGCACAACCGCGAGCGACTGGAGAAGACAGTCACCAAGCCCTATGGCCTGTTCTACGTCTGTGGTCCCACCGGCTCCGGCAAGACGACCACGCTGCATTCGATCCTGAAGTTTCTCAACACGCCTGACACCAAGATCTGGACCGCGGAGGACCCGGTCGAGATCACGCAAAAGGGCTTGCGCCAGGTCCAGATCAACAAGAAGGCCGGCATCGACTTCGCATTGATCATGCGCGCTTTTCTGCGCGCCGACCCGGACATCATCATGGTCGGCGAATCACGCGACAAGGAAACCGTGTCGATGGGCGTCGAGGCTTCGCTGACCGGCCATCTGGTGTTCTCGACGTTGCACACCAATTCTGCGCCCGAGTCGATCACGCGCCTGATGGACATGGGCATGGACCCGTTCAATTTCGCCGACGCCTTGCTCGGCATCCTGGCGCAGCGGCTGGCCAAGAAACTGTGCGACTGCAAACAGTCCTATGTGCCGGACGCCGACGAAATGAGGCTGTTCGTCACCGAATACGTAGAAGAACTGCGCCACTCCAAGGCCTGGCAGGCCGACCATGCGGGGGAAGCCCGCAAACTGCTCGAGCGCTGGAACCAGATCTATGGTCAGGACGGTCAGCTCAAGCTGTACCGCGCCGTCGGTTGCGACAAATGTAACGGCACCGGCTACAAGGGCCGCATTGGCCTGCACGAATTGCTGATCGCCGACGACAGCGTCAAGAAATTGATCCAGGAGCGTGCCCGGGTCGCCGAGTTGTTTGCGCAAGCTGTCGAGGGCGGCATGCGCACGCTGAAGATGGATGGCATGGAGAAAGTCATGATGGGCATGACCGACATCAAGATGGTTCGGCAGGTCTGCATCAAGTAAGTGACAAAAATGGCATGACAAAAATGTCGTGCCATTGCCAGGAAGCGTCTTCAAAGTGGCGGTTTGAGACAAAAAGGTGCGATCAGGCTGCAAATATTCCAGAATCTCGAAGTTTGTAGCCTGGCACACATCCTGCATTGAGACATCGTCCCGCCCGTTTCCCCAACCCCAGGAGTTTATATATGAAGCGTTCCATGCAAAAAGGTTTTACCCTTATCGAGTTGATGATCGTTGTCGCGATCATCGGTATTCTGGCCGCCGTAGCCCTGCCGGCTTACCAGGACTACACGGTCCGCGCCAAGGTGTCAGAGATGATCCTCGCAGGTTCTTCGGCTAAGACCTCCGTGTCTGAATATTCTCAAGTCAAGTCCGGTATGCCACTGACGGCAAGCATTACGGTCGATAGCCAGAACTCCAAATTTGTTTCTCAGGTCTCTTACAGCGCGACGAATAATTCCACGGGTACCGTCACTGTGATGGGTGGTACAGGCGAGACCAAGATTACAGGTTTGACCATCGATTTCGTCGGCACTTACAAGGACGCGAACGGGCAAGTAGACTGGAAGTGCCAGCCGGGTGGAACAGCCCCGCTGCCCAGCAAGTACCTGCCGGCGAGCTGCAAGTAATCGCTGCTCCCAGATGAAGCCTGATGGCCCCCGACGGGGGCCATTTTTATTGGATGCATCCGATTTCTTTTCTTGACAGTCCAACCTGACCCGGACCCCTCAATGAC
>JBDTMH010000093.1:0-15810 GCA_039934375.1 Burkholderiaceae bacterium
GCCAGTTCCTCGCATTGCAGCAGCAGGATGTCGGGGCATCCCAGCGTGTCGGGCGGGCAGGAGGTCTCGAGCTTCTTTTCGATATGGCGCACGGTGTCGTAGCCGAAGTAACCCGCCAGTCCGCCGCAAAAACGCGGCAGGCCGGGGCGCAACGCCACCTTGAACCGCTGCTGGTACGCGGCGATGAAGTCCAGTGGGTTGCCCGCATGGGCCTCGGTCACGACGCCGTCGGTGACCACTTCGGTGCGGGCCTGGGCGCCGAAGCCGCTGGCACGCAGCAAGGTGCGCGCCGGTAGGCCGATGAAGCTGTAGCGGCCGAAACGTTCACCGCCGACGACCGACTCCAATAGAAAACTGTAGGCACCAGCGCCCTTGGAAAAAGCCAGCTTGAGATACAGCGACAACGGGGTTTCGAGATCGGCAAACGCCTCCACCATCAGCGGAATGCGGTTGTAGCCCTGGGAAGTCAGGCTCTTGAATTCAAGTTCGGTAATCACGCGTCAGACCTTTCGATGCGGCAGCGGCAGCACCATCGCGGTGGCGCTCGCATGCAGAAAACAGGGTGCCCGGATGCTGGGCCGGAGGCGGTGGACGATCGGGCTACAGACCCGTGCCTGGACCACTGCGGACCCGCCGTGGCGGCGAGCCCTGACGAAAATCAGTCGGCGCGCCGCAACATCAGGCATGGCAAGGCTTGCGAGTCACGCCAGGGCCAGGCTCCCCGGTCGCTGCAACCTGTGATGCTGATGCGGTGAATGAACATATCGGCGCAGTGTAGCAAAGCCGTGTCAGGGGCGCCACGCCGCGCTCAATTGCCGGGCAAGCGATCCAGTATCCACTGCACCAGCGCGTCGCGTTCCAGCGGTTTGCTGAACAGGTAGCCCTGGCCCTTGCCGCATCCGATGGCGCGCATCATTGCCGCCTGCTCCGCGGTTTCGATGCCCTCGGCCAGCGTGCCCATTCCCAGCGTGCGCGCCATCAGCACCGTGGCCTCGATCAGCACCCGGTGGTAGTCGCTGGTCTGGGCCAGGCTGACGAAGCTGCGGTCGATCTTCACCACATCGATCGGCAGCTCATGCAGGCATGACAGCGACGAATACCCGGTGCCAAAGTCGTCCAGCGCCAGCGCCACACCCAGCGACCTGATCTCGTGCAGCCGCGCCTGCATCGCCGGGTCCTGCGCGGCCAGGCTTTCGGTGATTTCCAGTTGCAACTGACCCACGCCCATGCCATGCGCGCGCAAGCTCTGCAGCACTTCGGAGACCAGCGATGGCTCATGCAGCTGGGCGCGCGACAGATTGACCGACACTGCCTGCGGCGCGCGCAGGCCCAACGCGTCCTGCATCCAGGCGAAGTCGCGGCAGGCGGTATGCAACACAAAGGCGCCGATCTTGCCGATCAGGCCGACTGCCTCGGCGACCGGTATGAATTCGACCGGCGGCACCAGGCCACGCTGGGGATGCCGCCAGCGCGCCAGCGCCTCCATGCCGGTCATCTGGTGCGACACCAGATCCACCAGCGGCTGATAGACGACAAACAGCTCGCCTGCGCCCAATGCCCGGCGCAGATCGTTTTCCAGCGCCACATCGTCGCGCACCCGCTTGTGCATGGCAGGTTCGAACAGCACATAGCGGCCGCGCCCGGTGCGCTTGGCCTCGTACATCGCGATGTCGGCATCGCGCAGGATGGACTCCACGTCGTCGGCGACATGGGTCGCGGTGACGATACCGATGCTGACACTGGAATTGACGGTGTGCTCGCCAATCGTGTAGGGCATGGCCAGCAAATCCAGCAGCCGGCCGGCCACGACCTCGGCATCGAGGTCGCCGCGGATATCGTCGAGCAACACGACGAACTCGTCGCCGCCGATCCGCGCCGCCATCTGGCCGAAGTCACTTGTGCGCACGAATGTGTCACTTTCGCGCAAGCCGCTTTGCAAGCGCTCGGCGATCTGACGCAACAACGCGTCGCCCACACCATGTCCCAGCGTATCGTTGACCTGCTTGAAGCGGTCGAAGTCCATGAACAACACGGCAAAGTGGTATCCCGGATGCTGCTGATGGCGCTTCAGCGCAGTGGCAATCTGGTCGGTCACCACCAGGCGGTTGGGCAGCAAGGTCAAGCTGTCGGTACGGGCGTTGTCGCGCAGCTTCTGCTCGAGCTGCTTTTGCGCCGTGACGTCGACCACGCAGACGACCGCGCCCTGGATGGTGCCCTGCTCGTCGAGCAGCGGTTCGGAATTGAACAGGCTCCAGAAAAACTCGCCATTCATGCGCTGGTAACCGACCAGTGCGCCGCGCACCGACTCGCCGTTGCGCAGGCTGCGGACCACCGGTCGTTCGGCCTCGGGCAAGTCGGACATGTCTTCCCGTACCGCCCGACCCAGGCGCCCAATTGCCCGCAGCACGGCCTGGGCATCTCCGCCCTGCTCCAGATGGCCCGGCGGCAGGCCGAGCATCTCCATGGCGGCTGCATTGCCATCGATCAGTTCGAATGCCGTGGAATACACCAGAACCCCGGTAGGCAACGCCTCGAACAAGGCCCGGCGCTGCAGGCGCGAGCGCACCACGTCGTCGATGTTCGAGGCGACCACGACCCAGGACAGGATCTGTCCACTTCTGTCGCGCAGCGGCTGAATGTCGACCAGCACCCAGACCTGTTGCCCACTGCGGGTGACCGCCTGGATCTCGCCACCGGCGGCGACCCCGCGCGCCATGTTGTCGCGGTAAGAATTCCCGTCGCGCATGGCCCGCTCCTGCAATTGCAGCACCGAGGCCAGCAATTGCCCTTTGACCTCATCCAGCGCATAGCCGGTCATGGCCACGAAACTCGGATTGACCCACTCGACGCGCCGATCCGCATCCAGCACCATGACCGCATTGGCGGTATGTTCGGCCACCAGCGCAAGGCGTTGCATCTGCGAGGCCTGCGCCTGCGCCAGACTGTGCTGGCGCGCTACGATGCGCGCAGTGGGCTCGACGACCGCCAGTGCCAGCACGGCGATCAGCGCCAGCATCAGGCCCATCGACCATTCCATCGAGCGCAAGGCATCGCGGTTATGCGCCCGCGCCTCCGATTGCGCCTGATCCGACAAGGCCAGCGCTGCTGCGAAATAGTTCGGCGCCCGTGCCTGAACGGCGCGCAAACGGGACTGCATCTGCTGGACATCGACGGGCGCGGGCGCGTATATCAGCGCGGCCACGTCGTCGAAAAACGGCTCTCGAGCGTCACGCCACGCGCGCGCCACCACCGCGAGCCGGCGCATCTCTGCCGGCTCGCGACCAGCCTGCTCCGCGAGCAGAAATTCGAGCCGCAGTGCCTGTTCGCGTGCTTCAGCGAGCGTCTGCGCCAGCTGTTGCGGCGCCGCATCGCTGTAGTAGTGCATCGCCAGCAGACTCAGTCGCTGGCTGAAGATACGCTGAGACGCCGCCAACGCGATGACTTCACCATCCGCGCCGCGCAGCTGTCCGGAATGGCGACTCTGCCAGGCCTGCCCCAGCAACACCAGTGCAATCAGCAGCAGAACGCCCAGCATCGCCAGACGCACCCGCATGCCGGCGCGCGCGCCAGAACGCCGGGCGTCTTCGTCGATCTCGACGGCGATGGCGACCGTTTCCGCTGCCGGCGTCACTCAGGCTGCCTCAGCGCAAGGCGCTGCGCATCCGTTCGATCACGGCACGGTAGTCGGCATGCCCGAAGATCGCGCTGCCGGCGACAAACGTGTCGGCGCCGGCGTCGGCCGCCCGACGGATGTTGTCCACCTTGATGCCGCCATCGACCTCGAGCCGGATGTCCTTGCCACTGGCATCGATGCGCCGGCGCACATCGGCGATCTTGCGCAACGCCGAGTCGATGAAGGACTGGCCGCCAAATCCCGGGTTGACACTCATGACCAGCACCAGGTCGATGTCGTCGAGCACCCAGTCCAGCACGTCCAGCGACTGCGCCGGATTGAACACCAGGCCGACTTTGCAGCCAGTACCGCGAATGACCTGGATCGTGCGGTGCACATGCCCGGCGGCATCGGGGTGGAAACTGATCAGGTCGGCGCCGGCCTGGGCAAATGCGCCGGCCAGCGCATCGACCGGCTGCACCATCAGGTGCACGTCAATCGGCACTGCCTGGCCGCCCGCCGTGACGGCATGGGGCTTGAGCGCCTGGCAGATCATCGGACCGAAAGTCAGGTTCGGCACATAGTGGTTGTCCATCACGTCGAAATGGATCCAGTCTGCGCCTGCGGCGATGACATCGGTGACCTCGGCGCCCAGCCGGGCGGAGTCTGCGGAAAGAATGGAAGGCGCGATACGGTAGGTCATGCGTGTGGTCTTGGAAAGATCGATGGATTGGCGCCGATTTTCGCAGTTAGCATAGCGCCATGACCAAGTACCGTTTCCAGGTCGACGTGCACCCCCAGTATCTGCCCGACCAGTCGGCGCCGGAACAGGGACTGTATGTATTTGCCTACACCATCACGATCGCCAACGTCGGCGAAGTCGCGGCGCAGCTGGTTTCCCGCAGCTGGAACGTCAACGACGCCAGTGGCCATACCGAGAAGGTACGCGGCCTGGGCGTGGTCGGACACCAGCCGCTGCTGCAGCCGGGCGAGAAGTTCGAGTACACCAGCGGCACCCGGCTGCGCACGCCCACCGGCACCATGCACGGCAGCTATTTCTGCGTTGCCGAAGACGGCGAACGCTTCGAGACCGATATCCCGATGTTCGTGCTCGACGCCTTGAGCGCCAGCGGCGAGAAACCGACGCTGCATTGAAACTGCAAACGGCAGTTGAGCGCGCGCCAAGCACCCGATCGCTCCCCGCCTCCCATGGGTGAATTCGACCTGATCCGCCAGTATTTCGAGCGCCCTGTGCGCCGCGCCGCGCTCGGCGTCGGCGACGACTGTGCCTTGCTGCAACCGGCCCCCGGTTGCCAGATCGCAGTCTCCAGCGACATGCTGGTACAGGACCGCCACTTTTTCGCCGATGCCGACCCGTATTGGCTCGGACACAAGGCCCTTGCGGTCAACCTCAGCGATCTGGCAGCCTGCGGTGCCAGCCCGCTGGCCTTCACGCTGGCACTGGCCTTGCCGGCGGCGGACGCGACCTGGTTGGAACCGTTCTCGCGCGGCCTGCTGGCGCTGGCCGACCTGCACGATTGCGAGCTTGTCGGCGGCGACACCACCCGTGGCCCGCTCAACATCTGCATCACCGTGTTCGGTGAAGTTCCGGCGCCCGGTGGCCGCAGCCAGGCGCTGCTGCGATCCGGCGCCCGTGTTGGCGACGATATCTATGTCAGCGGCACATTGGGCGACGCCAGGCTGGCGCTGGAAGCAATCCGCGGCGAATGGCAACTTCCGGCCGCATTGGGCGAGCGCGCCAGCGCGCGGCTGCACTGGCCCGAGCCACGGGTCGCGCTCGGCCAGGCCTTGCGTGGCCTGGCCTCGTGTGCGATCGACATCAGTGACGGCCTGCTTGGCGATCTGGGCCATGTGCTGGTGGCGTCGGGCGTGGGTGCGCGATTGGATGCCGATCGCCTGCTCGAGCGCATGGCCTGCCATGGGTCTGCGCTGGACGCGGTCGTGCCATCCCCCCACCAGTTGCATTGCGTGCTGGCCGGTGGCGACGACTATGAACTGGCCTTCACCGCGCCGATCGATCGGCGCGACGCCATCGCGGCGGCGGCGTTGGCCAGCGCGACTGCAGTCAACCGGATTGGCACGATCACCGCTTCAGGTGGCATGCAGGTGGTTGATGCCCATGGTGTAGCGATCACGGGGCGCTGGGCCTCGTTCGACCACTTCCGCTGAACCCGTTCGATATCGGAGACGCCGCATGCCGGAGCCAGACCTTTTCGACGCGGCCATCAACGCGGCACGGCGCAGTCCGAACCAGTTGCGCAAAGTCGGCGCGGTATTGCTGCCGGCCGATGGCGGCGCACCGATAGCCACCTGCAACACGTTTCCCGCCGGCGTGGCCGACACGGCGCAACGCCATTTGGGCGACGGCCGGTTGATCTGGATGGAGCATGCCGAACGCAACGCCATCTATGCCGCAGCGCGCAGCGGCCGCCAGACTGACGGCGCCACGTTGGCCAGCACCTATTTCCCCTGCACTGACTGCGCGCGGGCGATCGTGCAGGCCGGCATCCGGCGCCTGGTCACACTGGCGCCGGCCCTGGATGACCCGGTCTGGGGTGCTTCATTCGGTCCGTCCGAGACCATGCTGCGCGAGGCGGGCGTGCAGATTGATATCGTCGGCCATGACCCGGCCGAGGTCCAGGCTGCGACCATGCGCCCATGCTGAACCCGGGCCCGCTCAGGGCGGGATGGCAATTGTCTTGACCCGCTCCTTGCGCAGCAGGTACAGGCCACTCAAGATGATGATGGCGCCGCCGAACAGTGTGTAGCGGTCGGGCACGATGCGCCACAAGGACCAGTCCAGCGTAATGCCCCAGGCCAGTGCCGTGTATTCGAACGGTGCGACCGCCGACGCCTGGCCATGGCGAAACGCCTCGGTGATCGCCAACTGGCCGACAAACCCCGTCACTGCCAGCGCGGCCAGCACCGGCCAATGGGCTGGCACGATATCGACCCAGCCCGGCCACGCCAGCACGCCGGCGCCGAACGACAGCGACGTCGTGGTCCAGAACACCAGCGTGACGCTGGCGTCGGAACGGCTGAGCACCCGGCCGGTCACCGCCGACACTGCATAACAGGTCGCCGCTCCCAGCACCGCCAGCGCACCGAGCGAGAAAAAGGCCCCGCCGTCCGGCCGCAGCGCAATCCAGACGCCGACCATGCCCACCGCAATCGCCACCCAGTGCAGTGGCGCGACCTTTTCGCCCAGCACCGGAATCGACAACATCGTGATCAGCAGCGGTGCAATGAAGAAGATCGCATACGCCTCGGCCAGCCCGAGAGCGCGCAAGGCGTAGCTGAACAGAGACAACATCAGGATGCCGATGACACCACGAAAAAGATGCAGCCGCCAGCGTACCCGCAGCAGTTGCCCGACCTCGCGCCGCCAAATCACATAGACACAAACCAGCGGCAACGCGGCCAGGCCACGCAATGCAGCGACCTGCAATGCCGGGTAGCTGCCGGTCAGTGTCTTGAGCACAGCGTCCATCAGCGAAAACGCGCCGACGGCGATCAGCATCGCAATGATGCTGCGCCGGTTGCTGTTGCTGTTGCTGTTTCGGTCCATGCTCAGTCCCTGCTGCGCCATGCCTCTGTCAGGCCGCCAGCACCTGCTCCGCGCTCCGGCGATCGCCAACACAATCGGAACGCGACACCTGTTCCCGTGCAGCGTGGCGCACTCTCAAGCAAGGGAAATCAAGGCTTGCGTTGCTCCAGCGTCAAGCCGACCGCCGTGCGGGCCGGGAAACCCTTCCAATAGGTATGGTCCGCCTTGAGCGTGCCGTTCTCCTCGGCCGACCATTTGCCGTCGCGGGCTTTCTCGACCAGGTTCTCTGTGCCATGGCGGTGCCGCTGGCGCCGAGCAGGGCGCAACAAAGAGAGGTCGCAAGCAAGGCCTGTCGGAACATGGGTATTGTCTCCAGTGATGACGATCGGTGCAGAGACTTGCGCGTGTGGCGCCGGGCACAGTCACACGCGCCGGCCTGCGCCCGCACGGGACAAGTGCTGCGAGCATACCCGGCAAGCATGGCCCGCGCTTGCCACAGGTCTGGCTCGCCCATAATCCGGTCATGGATGAACATGAATCCGCGACACGCCCCTCCGAAGCGCCGCTGGCGCGGGTCGGCGTGTCGTTCCTGCTGGCGCATCCGGCGCACTTCATCGCACTGGGCTTCGGCTCTGGGCTCAGCCGCTGGGCGCCCGGCACCTCAGGCACCTTGTGGGCCTGGATGGCATTCCTGGCCATGCAGGCCTGGCTCAGCCCGGTGCAAATCGCCTGGGTCATCGCGCTGTCATGGCCCGTGGGCTGGTGGGCCTGCAGCGTGTGCGCACGCCACATGCGGGTGCTCGACCCGGGCAGCATCGTCTGGGACGAGGTCGCCGCATTTTGGCTGGTGTTGTGGCTGCTGATGCCGGCCGGCCTGTGGGCCCAACTGGTCGCTTTCGCGCTGTTCCGCTTTTTCGATGCGGTCAAGCCCGGACCGGTGGCCTGGGCCGACCGCCTGTTCCACGGCGTGGACGTCGTGCGCGACCGCCAGGCCTGGAACAAGGCCGCTGTGGGCATCATGCTCGACGATCTGGTGGCCGCCATGTGCACACTGCTGGTGATCGCTGTATGGATCCGGTGGTCTCCGATATGACGAATCCAGACGCGTTTTCCACGTCCGAACTGTGTCAGGCCCTGGCCGACGCGTTGCAGCAGCGCGGCTGGATGATGGCGACGGCCGAGAGTTGCACCGGCGGCCTGATTGCCGGCGCCTGTACCGACCTGAGCGGCTCCAGCAACTGGTTCGAACGGGGTTTCGTCACCTATTCGAACCAGGCCAAGACGGATTTGCTCGGTGTCGACGCGCGCGCGCTGCAAACCGAAGGTGCGGTCAGTGAAGCGGTGGCGCGGGCCATGGTGCAGGGCGCACTGCGCCACGCACCGGTGCAAGTGGCAGTTGCCGTCACCGGCGTCGCCGGCCCGACTGGCGGCAGTCCGGCCAAGCCGGTCGGCACGGTCTGGTTCGGCTGGAACATCGATGGCGCGGTGAGCACCCAGGTTCAGCATTTCGCCGGCGACCGCGCCGCCGTGCGCGCAGCAACCGTGCAACACGCACTGGCGCAGTTGCTCGCGCTCACCAGCGGCACGCCGGCCGCAGCCTCGGGACATGGCGACTGAGTCGGCTGCGCCGCGCAAACGCGCGCGCGGCAAGCGCGTACCGCGCAGTCAGCATTACCATGTCTACGTGGTCGAGTTGTCCGACGAGGTCTGGAACCTGACGCGTTTTCGCAACGCCAATCCGGAATACCAGCTCGGCAAACCGTTCGTCTACGTCGGCATGACCGGGCTGGACCCGGATCTGCGCTTCGACAAGCACAAGGCCGGCATCCAGTCGAGCGGCTATGTACGTCGCTTTGGCCTGCGCCTGTTGCCGGGCCTGTATGCGATGTACAACCCGATGCCCTATGAGGGCGCACGCGACATGGAGGTGGAGCTCGGTATCGCGCTGCGCGAAGCCGGTTATGGCGTATGGCAGGCATGACGCCCGTCGTCGCGGCGAACCGCGCGATCAGACCACGTTGATCTCGCGCAGTGGCTGCCCGTCGATCACCCGTTGCCAGCCAAACTCGGACAGATCCAGGGTCTCGAATCGTCCTGCGACCAGCAACTCGGCCAAGGCGCGCCCGACCGCCGGAGCCTGTTGCAGGCCATGGCCGCTGAAACCGTTGGCGAACAGCAGGTTGGACACCGCGGGATGCGCTCCCAGGATCAGGTTGTGGTCCAGCGTGTTGACGTCGTAGTGGCCGGCCCAGGAGTGCGCCACGCGCAAGGCCTCGAAACCCGCAACGCGGTGCGCCAGCGCCGGCCAGATCGTGTCATCGAACAGGGCATGCTGCACGTCGAAATCGAAACACTCGGGGTCCTGGTCCGCCGGCAACGCGACGCCGCACAAAAAGCCGGTACCTTCCGGACGGAAATACACGCCGCCGGGATCGATGACCAGCGGGCATGCCGCCAGCTGCGCCGGCGAGTGGAAGAAAAACACGCAGCGCTTGCGCGACTGCACCGGCAATTCCAGGCCGGCGCTCGCGGCCAACGCTGGCGCCCCGGTGCCGGCGGCGTTGACCACGGCGCCACAGGCCAGTTCGCTGCCGTCCTGCAAACGCAGCGCCGTGATCCGGTCGCCGCGCCGCTGCAACCCGGCCACACGCGCGGCGCGGTAGACCACGCCCTGCGCAATCGCCTTGCGCCGAAAAGCATGCATCAGGCTGTGTGCGTCCAGCCAGCCTTCACCCGACAGGCCCAATGAACCGGCGGCCAGATCCTGCGTCTGCAGCCATGGGAAACGCAGCGCCAGTGCCTGCGGCGCCAGCAGGGTCACATCGACATCACAGCGCCGCTGCACCGCGTGGTTGGCCTGCAGGCCAGCCAATCCGTCGGCCGTGGCCAGAAACAGGTAACCCGCCTCATGAAAGCCGACGTCGGGTGCCACGCCGTCGACTGCCAGGTGCTCGCCCACGGCTTGAATGAACCGGGTGCCGAACTGCGACATCCGGATATTGCCCGGTGTCGAGAACTGGTGCCGGATCGACGCCAGCGAACGCGTGGTGGCGCAAGTGGTGTAGGTCGGGTCGGCCTCAAGCACCAGCAGCGAGCCGGTGAAGCCCGGGTGCGCCGACAGGAAATACGCAGCGGCACTGCCCACCACCGCGCCACCGGCAATCACGACATCGAAGCTTTCCATCCGCTACTCCCAAGTGATGGCCTGCGCCGCTCAGACGCGGCAGACACGGCTGCGTGACGCTGCACGCGTGCCCGGCGGCCTATCTGGCCCATGCTGCGTGCAAGCTCATTCGAACCGCACCTGCAGGCGCGACAGCGGCGCGCTGAAATCGGCGACCCAGCTCTGACCGGCTTCGACCGGCCAGGCGTCGGTCCAGGTGCCGGTGGTGACCACATCCCCCGGCAAGACATCGGGCGCACCCGGACATGGGTGCAAGGTACGCAGGAAATGCTGCAATGCCAGCAAAGGGCCATCGAGCACGTTGGCGCCGACTCCCCGGTCGACCGCCTTCTTGTCCTGGCGCAGCACCACTTTTGCGCCGGCCAGCGCCGCCTGCAATTCGGCCGGGTTTGACCCCAGCTCGTTGCGCGCGATCCGGCGCCCGATCAGCAGCCTGGCATGCAGCCCCCCGTCGGCCACCGCGTCGGCCGGCGTGAACTTCCAGTCGGGCAGATGCGATTGCACGATCTCGAAACCCGGCGCGACCCAGTCGATGGCATCGAACAAGTCATCCAGCGATGCCCCCGGCGGCGGAGTGGCGCACATGCCGAATACCGTCTCCGGCTCGATGCGCGGCTGGCAGGTGTTGCGCAGCGACACCAGTCCCCGGCCTTCGCAGAAGATCAGGCTGGTGTTCCAGACCGTACCCCAGATTGGCGCAAACACGTTGTAACGCGGCCAGATGCCGCGGTTGGTGAAGCCGATCTTGAAACCGCGTGGCAGTTCGCCTCGATCGATCCGCAATTGCCGCAGCGCCAGTTGTCGCTGGTAAGCCAGCGCGACGTCGGTGGCAGCGGCCCCTTCCTGGGTCGGCGGCCAGAGCTGGCCGTTGTCGAAGTGCTCCAGCAGTTGCTGTGGTGTCATCAAAAGGTCTCCTGCAAGGAATGGTGGCTCAAAAATGTGGCAGGCGTTGCCCAATGACCGGACCGACCCGCAGCTCAGCCGGTCGAAGCTGCTGCATCGCCTGTCTTGCGGCCGTTTCGCAGCGGCGCCAGCAGATCCTTCAGTCCGTTGTGGTCGATCTCGTGCATCAGGGCCAGCAAACGGCCGATCTCGCCCGGCGGAAACCCTTCGCGGGCAAACCAGTTCAGGTAGTTGCCAGGCAGGTCGGCCAGGATACGGCCCTTGTGTTTACCAAACGGCATTTCCCGCGTCATAAGCAATTCCAGCATGTTGCAATCCATCGGGAGCATTGTCAGGGATTGGCCATAGCCTGGCGCAACAGTCAGGAGCCCGGCAACCGACTTCGTGCACGCCGGGTCCGGACATCGGCTCGGCAAAACCGCTATTGTGAAATCACCCGGGGTCCACCACAATCGCATGATTCGGAGACACAGCATTACAAGATTGCATACTTGCCCGGGCCCAGCTTCAGCGGCGCGATGAGACAGACATGCATCCACATCGCAGCACACTGACGCGTTTCTACAACGCATTTGCGCATCTCGACCCGGCCACGATGGCCCGGTGTTATGCGCCCGAGGCCCAATTCCAGGATGAGGTTTTCATGCTCGACGGCAGGGACCAGGTCATGGCCATGTGGTTCATGTTGTGCGAATCGCTGGATGGCGGTGGCCGGGTTGACTGGAAGCTGAATTACCGCATCGCATCGATCGACGCGCGCACTGCCCGTCTGCACTGGAGCGCGCATTACCATTTCGGCAAGGCCGGGCGGCCGGTCCACAACCGGATCACCGCAAGCTTCCGCTTCGACGATGCCGGCCGGATCACACACCACCACGACAGCTTCGACTTCTGGCGCTGGTCGCGCCAGGCGCTGGGATTTCCAGGGCTGCTGCTGGGCTGGTCGCCTTTGCTGCGCCGACAGGTCCGCAGCCGCGCCCATGCCGGTCTGGACCGCTACATCGCCCAACTGCAGGCAAGCGCGCCAGCGCCACCCCTATGACATTGACGGCATTGACGACACTGGAGACTGCTGCATGCTGGTACGCCTGAACGAACTCTTTCCGATTCGCTACACGGTGTTCGCACTGAGTGTGCTGGGCCTGCTGGCCAGCATCTTCAGATTGCTGGCGTTTGGCGTCGGTGCCCTGCAGATGTTGCTGCTGCTGGCCCTGGTGGCCGTGGGCGTCTACGACCTGTTGCAGCCGCGGCGATCCATTCTGCGCAATTACCCGATCATCGGCCACCTGCGCTACATGCTCGAATACGTGCGGCCCGAGATCCGTCAGTATTTCCTCGAAGCCGACAACGACGCAGCTCCGTTCTCTCGCGCGCAGCGCTCGCTGGTCTATCAGCGCGCCAAGGGCGACTCTGACAAGCGCCCGTTCGGAACCCAGCTCAACGTGCATGCCGAGGGTTACGAATGGATCAACCATTCGATGGCCCCCAGCCACATCGAATCCCACGATTTCCGGATCTGGATCGGCGGAACCCCGCAACAGGTCGCGGCCCGCAGCAGCAGCGAGGGGCAGTGTACCCAGCCCTACAACGCCAGCATCTTCAACATTTCAGCCATGAGTTTCGGTGCGCTCAGCGCCAATGCCATCCTCGCGCTCAATGCCGGTGCCGCCAAAGGCCGGTTCGCCCACGATACCGGCGAAGGATCGATCTCGGTCCACCATCGGCGCCATGGCGGCGATCTGATCTGGGAGATCGGCTCGGGATATTTCGGCTGTCGCAACGACAACGGCAGCTTCAGCCCGGAGAAGTTCACGCAGAACGCCTGCGATCCACAGGTCAAGATGATCGAGGTCAAGCTCAGCCAGGGTGCCAAACCCGGTCATGGCGGTGTGCTGCCGGGCGCCAAGGTCACACTGGAGATCGCGCACGCGCGTGGCATTCCGGTGGGTGTGGACTGCAACTCGCCCGCCGGCCACAGTGCGTTCGGCACCCCGCTGGAACTGATGGCATTCATCACCCGGCTGCGGACCCTGTCCGGTGGCAAGCCCACCGGCTTCAAGCTGTGCATCGGCCATCCCTGGGAGTGGTTCGCCATCGTCAAGGCGATGCTGGCCACCGGCGTCACGCCCGACTTCATCGTCGTCGACGGCGCCGAGGGCGGTACCGGTGCAGCGCCGGTCGAATTCACCAACCATGTCGGGTCTCCGCTGCAGGAAGGCCTGCTGCTGGTGCACAACACCTTGCGCGGCGCCGGACTGCGCGAGCGCATCCGCATCGGCTGCGCAGGCAAGGTGATCAGTGCATTCGACATCACGCGCATGATGGCGCTGGGCGCCGACTGGTGCAACAGCGCGCGCGGTTTCATGTTCTCGCTGGGCTGCCTGCAGGCGCAGACCTGCCACACCGGCAATTGCCCCACCGGTGTCACAACCCAGGATCCGCTGCGCCAGCAGTCACTGGTGGTGGTCGACAAGATCGAGCGCGTCCACAGCTACCACTCCATGACGCTGCACGCGCTCAAGGAACTGATCCAGGCTGCCGGACTGACCCATCCGGGCGAGGTGACGGCCCACCATATCGTGCGCCGTTCCACCGACGGCAAGGTCCGTTCGCTGGCGCAGTCGGTACTGACACAGATGCACGACGGCGCGCTCTTGCAGAGCGACATCGGCGGCCTGCCGCTGATCTACCGCCAGTCCTGGCCGCTGGCGCAGGCCGAGAGCTTCATGCTGCAGGCCTGAAGACCGACGCCACCGTCACGCCCCGCTCAGCCAGCGGACGGCGCAGACGCAGCACCGCCCGGTCCTTGCTCAGCAGCATGGCCTGCAGCACCAGCGCCAGGTCGATGAACTTCTGATCGTCCGGATCGCGACAACGTGGTGGACCGGTGGCGACCTCGGGATGGACATGGCTCAGGCGATCGAACCGCGCCAGCAGCTGCGCGGGATCTGAATCGGATCCTCTCATCCATGCGTGCATGGCCGGGTAGCCCAGCACGCGCTGCAATTCGTCACGCATCGCCAAGGTCGCGTGCCAGACCAGGGCACCACAGGACAGTGCCTCGGACAGCGCCAGCGTCGAAGGGTCGCCAAACAGCAGCAGGTCGAGAACGATGTTGGTGTCGAGCACCAGCGCATGGCCCGCTGTAGGTGCGATGCCAGCGATCATGAACCATGTGCCGCGCAACGCGCTGCGGCTCATCCGCCGCTGCCTTCGTCCGTCCTGGGCGCGCGCGCCGAGCCCTGGACCATGTCGAAGCGGAACATCCGGCATTCGATCGGGCCGTTCCACATTGGCACCCGGCGGGTCGCCTTGAGCCGCATCTTGCCAGGCAGCTTCAGGTCGGGTGTCAGCAGCCAGGCAGTCCAGCCGGCGTAGTTCTTCTTCCAGTGCGCGGCCAGCTGCACGAAAAAATCGCCGCCGTCGTCGGTAACCGCCTGTTCGCGCCCGGCAGGCGCGTCGTCGTCCTGCGCTTGCCATTGCGGCGCGCCCCGGTCACGGCGTGCCGCGCCGGCGAAACCGGCAGTGTCGATGCGTGTGCCATATGGCGGATTGACCAGCATCACGCCGGGCGGATCACACGGCGCCATGCGCTGCAAGGCGTCGCCACCCCGGAACTCGACAGCATCGGCAACGCCGGCACGTTGCGCGTTGCGCTGCGCAAAATCGACCATGCGGTGTGCGACGTCGCTGCCGAAGACATGCGGACGTTCACCCGGCGCCGGCAGCCGCTGCGCGCGCTGGGCGTCGTTCAGCAAAACGTCCCAGACATGGGACTGGAACGGCAACATCTTCTCGAAGGCAAAGTGGCGCAGCGAACCGGGTGCGATATGGCAGGCAATCTGCGCTGCCTCGATCGCGATCGTTCCACTGCCGCAACAAGGGTCGTACAGCGGCAGATCCGGCGTGTCAGCCCAGCCGCTGGCGGCCAGCATTGCAGCTGCCAGGGTTTCCTTCAGCGGAGCCTCGCCCTTGTCCTCGCGCCAGCCGCGCTTGAACAGCGCCTCGCCCGACGTGTCGATGTACAGCGACACCGTGTCGGTGGTCAGATGGGCATAGATACGCACGTCCGGCCACTGCGTGTTCACGTCCGGGCGGACCCCACCGGCCTTGGCCCGGAACCGGTCGCAGACCGCGTCCTTGATCTTCAAGGCGGCGAAGTTCAAGCTGTTGAGCGGGCTGTGCTGGGCCGTGACCTCAACCTTGATGCTCTGTCGCGGCGTGAACCAGATCTCCCAGGCCACCTCGCTGGCCGCACGGTACAGGTCCTGTTCGTTGCGGTAGTCGGCCTGGAACAGCTGCACCAGCACACGCTGGGCCAGCCGGCTGTGCAGGTTGAGCAGCATGGCATCGCGCCACGAGCCTTGCAGCAGCACACCGGCGCGCCATTGCTGCACCTCGGCCAGCGGCTGGCCGGTGATGCGCGCGACCTCGGGTGCAAGATAGTCCTCAACGCCGGCGGCGCAGGGCAGGAAAAGCTGGAGCTGGTTCACGGCGTGACCTGATGGCGGAATCGAATCAATGAGATGCCCGTCGCGCGCT
>JBDTMH010000094.1:0-15739 GCA_039934375.1 Burkholderiaceae bacterium
TGCCACGGCTCGGACGCCCGCGGCAGCAAGGGCTTTCCCAACCTGACCGACGGCGACTGGCTGCATGGCGGATCACCCGAGAAGATCATCGAGACCATCACCAACGGGCGCATCGGCAACATGCCGGCGCTGGGTGCGGCACTGGGCACCTCGGACGACGTGAAAAACGTGGCCCAATATGTGCTGAGCCTGTCGGGCAGCCCGAATGACTCACTCAAGGCCGCGCTGGGAAAATCGAAATTCGGCGTCTGTGCCGCCTGCCATGGCAATGATGGAAAGGGCAACCAGGCGCTTGGCGCCCCCAACCTGACCGACGACATCTGGCTGCACGGCTATGGCGAAGCCGCCATCATGGCGATGGTCAATGGCGGCAAGGTCAACCAGATGCCGGCCCAGGCCGACAAGTTCAGTACCCCGCAGATCAAGGTGCTGGCCTCCTATGTCTGGGGCCTTTCGCACAGGCCGGGCGTGGTTGCTGGAAACTGAAGCGGACGTCTGACACCTTGAGCACACGCAAACCTTCTTCCCGCAGGGTCATTCCGATTGTTCCGTCGGCGGATGCGGCCATCGCGGCCGATCCGGGGTTGGTGTCGCTGTACGAGGCGCACCAGAAGATCTACCCGCGCAGTACCAGTGGTCTGTTCCAGAACTGGCGCTGGGTCATGGTCTGGATCACGCAACTGGTCTTCTACGGCCTGCCATGGCTGGACTGGGGCCAGCGTCAGGCGGTGTTGTTCGATCTTGGCGCGCGGCGCTTTTACATCTTCAACCTGGTACTTTATCCGCAGGACTTCATCTACCTCACCGGCTTGCTGGTCATATCGGCGTTGTCGCTGTTCCTGTTCACCGCGGTCGCTGGTCGGCTGTGGTGCGGTTATGCCTGCCCGCAGACCGTGTATACCGAAATCTTCCTTTGGATCGAGAAAAAATTCGAGGGAGACCGCTCGGCGCGGATGCGCCGCGACGCCGGCAGCTTCACGCTGGACAAATTCGCGCGCAAGGGTGGCAAGCACCTGGTGTGGCTGGCTGTCGGGTTTTGGACCGGTTTCACATTCGTGGGCTATTTCACGCCCATCCAGGAACTCGGCGCCGAACTGATTGCACTGCACATGTCGTCGTGGGAAGTGTTCTGGACCGTCTTCTATGGCTTTGCCACCTATGGCAATGCCGGATTCATGCGTGAGCAGGTGTGCAAGCACATGTGCCCTTATGCACGTTTCCAGAGCGCGATGTTCGACCGCGACACGCTGGTCGTCACCTATGACGAGAACCGTGGCGAACCGCGCGGCGCTCGCTCGCGCAAGGCAGACCCGACCCAACTCAATCTGGGCGCCTGTGTAGACTGCACCTTGTGCGTGCAAGTCTGCCCGACCGGCATCGACATCCGTGATGGCCTGCAGTATGAGTGCATCGGCTGTGGCGCCTGCGCCGACGTCTGTGACACCGTGATGGACAAGATGGGTTATGCGCGAGGCCTGGTCCGTTATTCGACCCAAAACGGTGTCGAGCAGAACTGGGACACTGCGCAGATCGTGCGCCATGTGGCACGCCCGCGCGTGTTGCTGTATTCGGGCATCTTGCTGGCCATCGTGCTGGCCATGGTCATCAGCCTGGCGCTGCGCACGCCGTTCAAGGTCGACGTGGTGCGCGACCGGGGTTCGCTGGCGCGTATTGTGGCCGGCGGCAAGATCGAGAACGTGTATCGGCTGCAGATCATGAATGCGACCGAGGCGGCCCAGAAATACCGTGTCGACGTGTCGGGGCTTGACGGCGCTGCGCTGGCGTCCGAGAACGAATTCACCGTCGATGCCACGCAGTCGCGCTGGATTGCGGTGCGTGTGCAACTGCCGTATGAAGGTGCGGTGCCGGGATCGCACCCGATCCGCTTCGATATCAGCGCCCCTGAACATGCCCAGCATGTCCTTGAAAAATCCGTCTTCCTGGTTCCCCGTTAAGGAGTCTTGTTCCATGCCATCGCACGATCAGCAGCCCGCCCAGCCCTGGTGGAAATTCGGTTATGTCTGGTTGGTCATTTCCGGTCCGGCCATCGTGGTCGTAGCCAGTTTCGTCACCTTGTATTTCGCGATCCGTTATCCTGAAACGGTGATCGACGAGAACTACTACCGCAACGGCATGGAAATCAACCAGACGCTGAACAACCCGGCCGCCAGCCTGGCCCCGGCAATGCAAGGTCGCAACCATGCGCAAACCGGCGTCATCGTCGCGCCGACGCAGCCCTGACATGCACCAGAGTCGACACGTCGTCCAGCAGGTGAGCCCTTGCGCCGTGCTGCAATGGCCGCGCCGCACTGACACGGCACACGGCGGTGCCCATGGAGTTCGACACCATGTGGACTAGACGCTGGTTGTGGATCGTATGGCCGGCTTTCCTGGTTGCCGGACTTCTCGAGATGCTGGTGTTCGCGCTGGTCGATCCGCAGGACCTGCACTGGGCCGGGCAGGGCTTGCCAATGTCCAGTCAGGGCATCTACACGATCGCATTTTTCATCTTCTGGGCACTGGCGATGGTCGCCAGCGGGTTGACAGTGGTGCTGGCGATGACGCCGACCGAGGTCAATCATCCTGAGCAGGTGTCCGACGCCTCCTGATACGGCAGCCGCTGCAGCCTGCGCATCGGCAACGCCTCAGTTGCAGACCTGTGGATTCACCAACTGCTTGAGCGCATCGGAATCGACGATGCGCACATGGCGCTGCTTGACCTCGACGATGCCTTCCTCGACGAATTTCGAGAATGTGCGGCTGACGGTCTCGAGCTTGAGGCCCAGATAGCTGCCGATCTCTTCGCGCGTCATGCGCAGCACCAGTTCGGACTGCGAAAAGCCGCGCGCGTGCAGCCGCTGGACAAGGTTGAGCAGGAAGGCGGCCAGGCGTTCTTCGGCGCGCATGCTGCCCAGCAGCAGCATCACGCCATGCTCGCGCACGATCTCGCGGCTCATGATCTTGTGCACATGGCGCTGCAGACCGGGGATCTCGGTCGAGAGTTCTTCGATGCGCTCGAACGGCAACAGGCAGACGTCGGCGTCTTCCAGCGCAATCGCATCGCAGGTATGGCGGTCGTTGACGATGCCGTCCAGCCCGACCACTTCGCCCGCCATCTGGAAACCGGTGACCTGGTCACGTCCGTCCTCGGAGGTGATGCAGGTCTTGAAGAAGCCGGTGCGGATCGCGTACAGGTTGGTGAAGTGGTCGCCGTTGCGAAAAAGGCTGGCACCGCGTTTGATCCGGCGCCGACTCGCAACCAGACCGTCGACGCGATCAAGCTCTTCCTGGGTCAGACCCAGCGGCATGCACAACTCGCGCAGGTTGCAGTTCGAGCATGCGATCCGGATGGCGCTGCCGGTGATCGGCATGATGGGAGTCACCGCATGCGGTTCATGACTCTGGGACGTTGATTGCATGTTGTTGACTCCTGACATCGGTCAATTGTGCGCTTGTGCCCTGCGTGATCGCTTGATGTACATCAAGGCAGCTTCGCATGGCCTGGGGCATAGTGCCCTGACTTGCAGGATTTCCCCATGCCCATCACCACCCACGAACCCGTTTCCCAGGATCTGTTGCGCAAGTTCGACGTCCCGGGGCCTCGCTATACATCGTATCCGACCGCAGACCGGTTCGTGGAGGCGTTCACCGCCGACGACTATGCGCGAGCGTTGAGCCAGCGACGCAACGGCGCCGCTGCGATGACATTACCCTTGTCACTGTATGTGCATATTCCGTTTTGCGAATCGCTGTGTTACTACTGCGCCTGCAACAAGATCATCACCCGCCACCACGAGCGCGCCAAGCCGTACCTCGAGTACCTGACGCGCGAAGTTGCCTTGCACACGACCTTGCTGGGAACCCAGCAAAAGGTCACGCAGTTGCATCTGGGGGGAGGCAGTCCGACCTTTCTGAGCGACGACGAGTTGCGTGAGCTGATGGACATGTTGCGCAGCCACTTCCAGCTGGTGACGGGCGGTGAATATGCGATCGAAGTCGATCCACGCACGGTCGATGCCGGCCGGCTCCAGGCGCTGGCGGCGATGGGGTTCAATCGCCTGAGCTTCGGTGTGCAGGACTTCGATCCTGTGGTGCAAAAGGCGGTGCACCGGGTTCAGCCGGCCGAGCAGGTGTTCTCACTGGTCGGCGCGGCGCGCGAGATCGGCTTCGAGTCGATCAACGTGGACTTGATCTACGGGCTGCCGCACCAGACGCCGGCCTCGTTCGACCGCACGCTGGAACAGATCGTTGCGCTGCGACCGGACCGGATCGCGCTGTACGCCTATGCGCATCTGCCCGAGCGCTTCAAGCCGCAGCGCCGCATCGCGTCGGAGCATCTGCCCGATGCGTCTGCCAAGGTCAGCATGCTTGCGCGTTCGCTGGCGGCCTTGATGGGCGCTGGATATGTATACGTGGGCATGGACCATTTTGCTTTGCCGGACGACCCGTTGGCCGTGGCCAAACGGCAAGGCCGCTTGCACCGCAATTTCCAGGGCTACAGCACCCAGCCCGACCACGACCTGATCGCCTTGGGCGTCTCGTCGATCGGGCGCCTGGGTGCGACTTACAGCCAGAATGCCAAAACCCTTCCCGAGTATTACGACGCGCTCGACAACGGCCGCTTCCCGGTGGTGCGGGGCCTGGCATTGACGCGTGATGATCTGATCCGTCGCGCTGTGATCATGGCACTGATGTGCCAAGGCCAGTGCCTGTACGAGTCCATCGACCTGGCCTACCTGATTGACTTCAAGAGCTATTTCGCGGCCGAACTTGTGGTGCTGCAGTCGATGCAGGACAACGGCATGGTGGTACTGGAAAACAGTGGCATCCTGGTCACGGCCATGGGCTGGTATTTTGTTCGGGCTGTGGCCATGGTGTTCGACCGCCATCTCCAGAGCGACCGCAATCGCGCACGTTTCTCGCGCATCATTTAAGCTTGCCGGATGCAGAGTTCACTGGCCTTGACGGCCTTGATGATGGGCCTGGTCGGCGGGCCGCACTGTGTTGTGATGTGTGGTGCGGCCTGCGCCGGCATCGGCCGTGCGGCCGGCGGGCGTGGAACGCGCGCGCTATGGACGTTCCAGGCCGGCCGTGTGATGGGTTACGCCTTGATGGGTGCGCTGGCGGCGGCATCGATGCAAGGCGTGGGATGGCTCAGCGTGCAGTCGGCCGCCATTCGTCCGGTCTGGACCTTGTTGCATGTCGCGGCCATCGTGCTGGGGCTGGTGTTGCTGCTCAATGCGCGTCAGCCGGTCTGGCTCGAAGCTGCGGGCAAGGTGATCTGGGCGCGCGCGCGCGCCTGGGTGGGGCGTGGCGGGCACAGCGCACCCATGCTGCTGGGAACGGTCTGGGCTTTGCTGCCCTGTGGCCTGTTGTATTCGGCCCTGCTGGTGGCAGCCATGAGCGCGCGTCCGCTGGATGGCGCCGTGGTGATGGCATTGTTTGCCGCTGGCACCAGCGTGTCGCTGATGGCGGGCCCCTGGTTGTGGTTGCGCCTGCGCGGCGCGGATTCAGGCCAGTGGGGCGTGCGCCTGGCGGGGCTGGCGCTGGCGGCGAGTTCCGGCTGGGCCGTGTGGATGGGACTGTTCCACGATACCGCACCGTGGTGCGTCAGCACTTGACGGTTGTTACGTCGCGTCAGCCCGGGGATTTTGCCGTGCCCGGTTGATCACGGAGTCAGGCTCCAGTTGATGGAGGACAGGTACCACAGAATCAGCGTCGGAATGACCACCGGCATCGCCAGGCCGACGAACGTCAATGCCGTCAGCAGAAACGTTCCCATGTCGTCGATCCAGAGCTTGAACTGCTCGCCCAGGTCGACGTCCCAGAAATGCTGTTTTTTCATCTCGGCCCCTCGACACAACGCTGCACCGGACATGGTGCAGGCGCTTTTCATTTATACACCCAATGGCGCGCTTTGTGCGGGGTCGGCACCGACGTCCCGATCGAAGCCATGGCCGAGTCACACGATATCGATGACATGAAAGCCCAGCCGCCCGGCGCGGCGGTCGGCGAAGTAGTGTTCCAGCGTTTCCTTGACGGTGCGAAAGGCGATTTCGTCCCAGGGTATCTCGGCCTCGGTGTACAGGCGCGCCTCCATGGTCTCATAGCCTGGGTCGACATGGTCCGACAACAGCCGGGCGGTGTAGAACAGGTGGACCTGGCCCACCCGCGCCACGTTGAGCACCGAGAACAGTCCCTCCATCTCGAACAACGCGCCGGCTTCCTCGACGGTCTCGCGGGCAGCCCCCTCGGCAGTGGTTTCCTCGAGTTCCATGAAGCCGGCCGGCAGCGTCCACTTGCCCTTGCGCGGTTCGATGTTGCGCTTGCACAGCAGCACCTTGTTGCCCAGATGGGGGACGGTGCCCACCACGTTCAGCGGATTCTCGTAGTGGATGGTGTGGCACATCGGGCATACCGCCCGCTCCCGCGTGTCGCCGTCGTCCGGAATCCGGTAGACAACCGCGGTGCCGCAGTCACGGCAGTGTTTGATGTGGCCCCGAAGCACGGTTTGATGGCGCTGCGCGGCTCAGACGATCTTGACGCTGATGCCTTGCAGGCCATCGACCGAACCTGTCAGCGTGTCGCCGGCGACCACCGCGGCCACGCCTTCGGGTGTTCCGGTGTAGATCAGGTCGCCGGGCTGCAGTTCCCAGGCCGCCGACAAATGCGCGATGGTTTCGGCGATGTTCCAGATCAGCTTGTCGATGCTGCTGCGCTGGCGCTGCTGGCCATTGACGTCCAGCTGAATGGCGGCGTCGCCGATCTTTGGCACCTGACCGGCCGGCGTGATCGGGCCGATCGGCGCCGAGTGGTCGAACGCCTTGCCGATGCACCAGGGCCGGCCTTGTTTTTTCATCTCGCCCTGCAGGTCGCGACGTGTCATGTCGAGTCCGACGGCAAAGCCGTAGATGTGCTTGTGCGCGTCGCCTGGCGCGATGTTCTTGCCGCCGGTGCCGATTGCCACGACCAACTCGATCTCGTGGTGCAGGTTCTTTGTCAGGCTGGGGTAGGGCATGGTTGCGGTCTCGCCCGGGGTCGCCAGCACCAATGCATCGGTGGGCTTGAGGAAGAAGAACGGCGGCTCGCGGCCGGTGAAGCCCATTTCCTTGGCGTGCTCTTCGTAGTTGCGGCCCACACAATAGATGCGGTGCACCGGGAAACGTGCGTCCTGGCCAAGAACCGGGACCGATACCGGCGCTGCCGGGGGAAACAGATACTGCATGAAAACCTCTCGGTGGGGTTGCACCTGGCACGATTTGGCCGGTGCTGGATGACCGGCGACGCCAGTGCGCGGTTATTCGGACTTGGCGACCAGCTCGAAATGTTCGACCGTCGGCGGCCCGGCAAAGAACGGGCCGACGATGGCGCGCCACTGGGCAAAAGCCGGTGACTGGCGAAAGCCCACATTGTGGTCGTCCAGCGTATCCCAGAGGATCTGCAGGATGTAGCGTTCCTTGCTCTCGATACCCCGGTTCACCTTGAAGCCCTGAAAGCCCTTGGCGTGGTGGATCACGGTGGTCAGACCGCGCTGGATCGCCTCTTCGAAAGCGGCGTTCTGACCGGGTGCGATACGGATGTCGGCAAGTTCAAGAATCATCGGTGTTCACTCCTGGGAGGTAGTCTGGGGGGATTGCATTTGCAGCCGTTCACACCGGCCGTCGGGGTGGGTGGCGAAGCGACGCGGCTCCTTGCCGTGCACTGGTGCCTGGTCCGGCCAGGGCCAGCCGCCAAAATGGCTGCTCTGGTAGTCGGCAAAAGCCTGCTGGATTTCGGCCTGTGTATTCATGACGAATGGACCGTATTGCGCCACCGGCTCTGCAATCGGTTTGCCTTGCAACATCAGCATCTGTGCCGGCAACGCGCCGTTGATGAGGTCTATGTCGCGATCGCAGGCCAATTCCAGTGCGCCGTGGCGATCGACCCGCTGGCCGCCGATGGTCAGGCTCTGGCCTTCGAAGAAATACAGGCAGCGCCGCACGCCTTTGCCGTTGGCTGCGGGCAGCGTCCAGCGTGCGCCCGGTTCCATTGCCAGGGTCCAGATCGCAACGTCGGCCTGCTGCTGGCTGGCCCAGGAATCTGGCGGCGGTGGTGGAGCCTCGCGACCGGTGGCTCCGCGTACCCGACCGGCGATCGATGTCACGACGGTCAACGCGCCGGCGCTGTCCCGGAACGGGTGATGCGGGACCTGTTCGGACCAGAACATCTTGAAATGCGGCTCAACCATCTTGTGGCTGGCGGGCAGGTTCAGCCAGATCTGGAACAGTTCGAGCCGGTTTTCCTGATCCCGCTGCAACAGCGGGAACATCTCGGAGTGGACGATGCCGCGACCCGCAGTCAGCCACTGGACGTCGCCGCCGCCGAAGCGTGCTGTCGCGCCCAGCGAGTCCGAGTGGTCAATCAGCCCTTTGCGCACGATGGTGACGGTCTCGAAACCCCGATGCGGGTGGGCCGGAAAGCCGGGCACCGTGCTGCCGTGGTACATGCGCCAGCCGTCTTTGCCAGCAAAGTCCTGACCGATGTCGCGTCCGGCCAGCGAAGCGTCCGGGCCCAGGCCTTCGTTGGCCCGCGGATAGCGGTCGTCATGGTGCACACAGAACAGGAACGGATCGATGGCGCTCCAGCGAAATCCGAGTTCCTGGGCGCTGATGATGGGTTGCGAATGAGATGGCATGGTGGGCTTGCGCCAGGGCGCGTCGGCGATGGCAAATAGTCTACGTCCATTTTGTGTGCGGCCGGCGCTGGCGTGGCAATGTCCGCCAGCGCGGCGTCAGATCCGGCCGAAATAGGCGCGCCGCTCCCATTCCTGCGGGTCCTGCGCCTGCGCGTGCTGTGCCAGTTCGCCGCGTTTGATCGTGTCCAGGTAGCGCACGAAGTCTGCGCCGAAACCCTCGCGCATAGCCGTGTCGGTGGCCAGTGCCTGCAATGCATCACCCAGGCTGGCCGGCAGTGCGACCTGGCCACTGCCATAAGGGTCGTTGGATGCAGGCGGCGCCGTCAAAGCGCGACGTATGCCGTCGAGCCCGGCATGGATCTGGGACGCGATGTACAGGTAGGGATTGGCGGCCGGTTCGCCGAGCCGGTTCTCGATCCGGGTTGCCGGATCGGGCGGCTGGTCGGAGCCGATGCGCGGTGGCGTGCCGATCACGCGCAACATGGCGCCGCGGTTGTCGCGCCCCCACAGCGCTGAGCGTGGCGCCAGCGCATTCGGCTGGTAGCGACCGTAGCCGTTGATGGTGGGCGTGCAGAATACCGCCGATCCTGCGGCATGGGTCAGCAGGCCGGCCAGATAGTGCTCGCCGACCGGAGACAACACGTGCTGGGCGTCCATCGACGTGCTGCCGGGCTTGGGCTGGACGCGCATGAATGCATTGCGGCCGCTGGTCAGTTCGACCAGCGACTGGTGCAGGTGCCAGCCACTGGACATGATGTTGGCAAATGGCGGGCGGCACATGAAGGTCGCGTGGTAGCCGGCGCGGCGCAAGGCCTGCGCCACGCCACTGCGAAACAGCACCATGTGGTCGGCGGCCGTAAGCGCATCGGTGGCATCGAATACCGCCTCGAACTGACTCGGGCCGGCTTCGATTTCCAGCGACGTCAGCGGCAGGCCCAGGCCCTGGGCGGTGCGCTGGACGATCCGCAGCACGTCGTGGCAGCGGTCTGCCAGCGCCTCGGACAGCAGATCGTAGCCTGGGTGCAGCATGGAAACACGTTGTACCGGGCCCGGCCACGCGGCCCGGTCGGGATCGAGCGGCCCGCCCGGCTCGGCGGCACCGGTGTGCTCGATCCGGTAGATGTGGAACTCCAGCTCCAACCCGCAGGTCAACCCGAAGCCGGCCTGCGCCAGCTTGGCCAGCGCCTGTTGCAACACGCGCCGGGTGTCGATCGCCACCGGCGTACCGTCCGGGAACCAGGGCTGGCATGCCAGCCAGCCGGTCTTGTCGGCCCACGGCAGTTGCCGGTAGCTCGCCGGATCGGGCAACATGACCAGATTGGCCGCATGCGCGAAACCCGGCAGCGTGGACAAGCCGTCGGGTTCGAACACCTTGTAGCTGGTGTGGCCCGAGACGTCCTTGAGCAGCAGCGTACCGACCATGTTCACGCCCTGGTCCAGTGCGCGCACTGCCGCAGCGACCATCAGGGTCTTGCCGTGCAGATTGCCATGCTGGTCGCACCACGACAGGCGCACTTGCTCGATTCCGTCGGCCTCGAGCTGCGCTGCGACGCGTGCCACTTGTTCGGCGCGGGCCGGGTCGTGTTGGCCGCAGCTCTGGGCAAAACTGTTCATGGCGCGCTGACGGCGACGACCGCGTCGTCCAGCCGGTGCCAGGGCGCGCCCGCCCGCTTGGCGTCGGCCGTCGCGCGCCAGAAATGCTCCCAGCCATCGGCGTCGGTGATGCCGTCGACGGTGTCGGGGCCGGACATGCGCGCGACCCGTGCCGGGTCCGCCAGACCGGGCAGCGGCTGGCCGGCCTCGAGTGCGTCGATCGCCTGGGCCAGCATGCGCCGGTTGGCGATGATGACCTTGTCGGTGGTGCCCAGGTGCTCGCGCGTGCGATCGGCAATGGCACCCATGCTCTCGACGGCCCATTGGTCGTGGATGTTGATGTCGGTGTCGCCCATGCCCAGGAAGGTCCGGTCGCGCTGGTCCAGCGGATCGAAACCCCACTGGTTGTGGCGGCCGGACTTCGGGATGTAGTCCGGCAGCGTGACGGCGGCCAGCCGCGGCCGGCGCATCGCCTCCGTGTCGATGGCGTCGGCAAAACTGGTGAATATCGAGTACCAGTAGGTGCGGGTGTCGTCGACCGGCACATGGACTTGCGTGATGGTCATGGTCTGCGACAGCGGAATCACAAATGTCTGTGGAAATACCGACTGGGTAACTCGCACATGCAAGGTCCGCTCATTGAGCCGGCGCAGCGCCGTGAGCTGCATGCCCCATTCGGTCGGTGCGTACCGGATCTCCGGCTGGTGGCATTCGCGCATGACGCGCGACATCGGCCACGGCTCGCCGTCGACGGCTCCGGCGCTGGCGGCACGGAACTGCTGGCCATAACGCTGGTCGGGAACTTCGTCCTGGAAGAACCGGTGCAGGAACGAGGGGTGCACCGGATCGATGCCCACTTCGACCGCCTGCAGCCAATTGCAATTCCACAGGCCCTTGAATGCAAACACATGGCTGGCCGGCGCCGCAAAACAGTCGAAGGCCGGGAAGGGCGGGGGCGGGGCGTCCGGCTCGCCGAACCAGCCGAACAACATGCCCGCCTTCTCGAGCACCGGGTAGCTGCGCTGATGCACCCGGTCGCACATGCGCTGTCCGACCGGTGCGTCGGGTTCGCCCGGTGTCTGCAGGCAACGCCCGTGGCGATCGAATTTCCAGCCATGGAACGGGCAGCGCAATCCGTCGCCCTCGTTGCGCGCGAACGCCAGATCAGCGCCGCGATGCGGACAGTCGCGGTCGAGCAGGCCGAATTGCCCGCTCGCGTCACGAAACAGCACCAGGTCCTGGCCCAGCACACGCACGGCCTTTACCGGTCGTATCGCCATCGTCGGGTCGAGCGCGGGGTCGAACTCGTCCAGCAGGGCCACCGGCTGCCAGTAGCGGCGCAGCAAGGCGCCGCATCGGGTACCGGGTCCGATGCGGGTCAGCAACTGGTTTTGATCGGCTCTCATGCAACGCTCCTTGCAGCTAAGTTTGTGCCACTGTCGCCACCCGGGCGGGACGTGCCCGACGCGCCAGGCCATTCTTCGATATGCTTGTGCGCTTTGCGCCGCAATTCATTCGCAGCGCGCCCGCACGGTCTGGCCGGTGTGGTAACTCCAAAGCATACCAATTCATGGATTCCCGTCTTGTGCGCATTGCCCTGGTGCTGGGCCTGTTGTCGGCCGTCGGTCCGTTCGCCATCGACATGTATCTGCCGGCCTTGCCGGCTATCGGCAAGGATTTGGGTGCATCGATCGGCGCGGTCCAGGGGAGCCTGATGGCCTACTTCGTGGCCATGGGTGCAGGGCAGCTCGTCTACGGCCCGGTCTCGGACATGCTCGGGCGCCGCTTGCCGATCTACTTCGGGCTCACGCTGTTTGCCCTCGGCAGTGTCGGTTGCGCATTGGCCAGCGACATCCAGACTCTGGTGCTGTTGCGTTTCGTGCAAGGTCTGGGGGCCTGTGCTGCGGTGGTGATCCCGCGTGCCATCGTGCGCGACCTGTACACCGGTCATGAAGCGGCCCGGTTGATGGCGATGCTGATGCTGGTGTTCAGCGTGTCGCCGATCCTGGCGCCGCTGATCGGCAGCGTATTGGTGGAGTTCAGCGGTTGGCGCAGCGTTTTCTGGGCCATCACCGGCATTGCCGTCGCGGCACTGGTGCTGGTGGCCACCAGCTTGCGCGAGACGCGTCCGCCCGAGAAGCGCACCGACAGCGGCCTGCGCAGCGCACTGGCCGCGTACGCCGTGCTGTTGCGCGACCGGACGTTTCTGGGGCTGGTATTCGTCGGCGCATTCGGGGTGTCGAGTTTTTTCGCCTATCTGGCGAATTCGCCCTTCGTGCTGATCGAGCACTTCGGCCTGACGTCGCGCCAGTACGGACTGGCATTTGCGATCAACGCCGCGTCCTTCATCGGCTGCTCTCAGCTGACCGGGCGGCTCGGTAAACGCCTGGGCCTGGAGCGACTGGTGAAAAGGGCCATCGTCGGTTTTGCCGTCGCGATGTTGTTGCAGTTGCTGCTCAATCTGCTGGGCGTGGACAAGCTGGTGCCGCTGCTGGTGCTGCTGTTCACCGGCTTCGGATTTCTCGGGCTGGTCATGCCCAGCACCGCCGTGCTGGCGCTGGATCGCCATGGGTCGATTGCCGGCACCGCGTCGGCGTTGATGGGTATGCTGCAGTTCGTCACCGGTGCGCTGGTGATGGCGGTGATCGGGCAGTTTGTTGACGGCAGCAGCCGGCCAATGGTGGCCGGCATCGGCGCATGTGCGTTGCTCGCGCTGGTGATCAGCTACCGTACGCTGCGCGCGCGGCCCGTTGGCGCGCGGACGACCTGACGCGCGGCGCTGGCGATACGCGCGAGCCGGACTGCAGGCGCGTCAGGGCCGGCCGGACACCGACATCGCCTTGCGCAGGAAGGCTTTCCTGTCAGCCGGATCGTCGATTTCCTGTGCCAGCAAGGCGAACAGTTCGTGCTCGCTGTGCGCCTTGTTCGTAGCCCGTCGCACCACGGCCCGTGCCACGGCCCCGATGTATTGCGCCAGTTCGGACTCGGCGCGCGCCAGCGTTGCGGCTTCGAATACCGGTCTGGATGCCGGCGGGTACAGGCCGGTAGGCAGCGAATCTGTGGGTGTGTTGGTACGCGAATGTGCGGGTCGCGAGCGCTCGCTCGGTGTGCCGCTGCGGTCGTGCTGCAAGTGCTTGCGGACGAAATCTGCGCGCGCCACCGGATCAGCAATGTCGTTGGCCAACGCGCTGACGAGTTGGCCCAGATCGAGCGCCTTCTTGGCTGCCGAACGTACGACGATGGTCGCCACTGGTCCGAGATGGGCGGCCAGATCGGCGGCCAGGCTCTTGATGAGAGCCGCATCGAAAGCCGGTGTGGTAACAGTTCGCACCTGGGCCGTCGCCGGCTGCGCCGGTGCCGCGGTCATGCCGGTGAACGCCGACTGGGTGGCGTCGGAAGAAGCGTCGAATTGCAGCTCCAACTGTTGGCGCAGCGCAGCCGCCGTCTGTGGTCGCGATTTTTCCGCCGGTGCCAGGGTCCAGTCGATCAACTGCAGCAACTGGCGGCTGTAATACACCGGGTTGCCCAGTTGCGCCGCCGACGGCATGTTGTCGACCGGTACCCGCGCCGTGGCCTCCTGCGGCTTCTGTCCGGTGACGATCCAGTACATCACCGCGCCCATCGCATACAGATCGCTCCACGGGCCCTGGTTGCCATGCGAATGGTACTGTTCCAGTGGAGCATACCCGGGCGAGATGATCGCAGTGCGTTCTGTGTCGACGAGCACCGAGCGCGCGGAGCCGAAATCGAGCAGCACCGGCGAGTCGTCCTGTCGGATGAAGATATTGCTCGGCTTGATGTCGCGGTGCAGGTAGCCCGATTGGTGGATGGTGTCGACCCCGCCGAGCAGCGCCAGTGCGACGGCTACCAGCGTGTGCGCATCCAGCGGGCGTCGGGTCTTGATCCATTCGCTCAGCGGCTGGCCGGCGACGAATTCCATCACCATGTAGGCGGTCTGGTTGGCCTCGAAAAAACGCATCACCCGCACGATGTTGGGGTGGCGGAATGAGGCCAGAGTGCGCGATTCGTCCAGGAAACGCGCACGCCCCCAGTTGAACCTCTCCAGCGTTTGCTCCGACTTGGAGCGGATCGACTGGTCGTCGCTGCGCAAGGCCAGGTCGCTGGGTAGGTATTCCTTGATCGCCACCTGCATGTTCAGGTTGGCGTCGGTCGCCAGGTAGGTCAGGCCGAAACCGCCAATACCCAGCGTCGATTCGATCTGGTACTCCTGCAGACGGTAACCGCGCGGTAGCGCGATGTCGCTGTGCGTCATGCGATGCTCCGGCTTGTGCTCAGTTGTCGTCGATCAGGCTGATCGCCTTTTCAAGGCTGCGCCGCATCCGGTTGAATGACTTGCCCAGCACTGCCACCTCATCCTTGCCGGACTCGGACAACTCGGGTATGTCCAGTTCACCCACGCTGATCTTGTCGGCGGCGGCCGACATGCGGCGGATCGGACGCACGATCAGCACCGACAGCATCAGGTTCAGGATGATGAACAACACCGCGAACACAGCGGCCAGCGACGCCATGAAGGTCAGGAAGGCACTGTCTGCCTTCGCAATCGGCAGCGACATCGGCACCGATACGATCTGCGCGCCGATCACCTCGTTGAGCTTCCAGCCGAATCCGTTGTTGCTGCCATAGAGTTTGACCATTGCCGGCGGCGCCGACTCGGCCGTGGTGTGGCAGGCCAGGCAATCGGGGTCCTTGATCTGGAACGGACGCGCCAGATACATCGACAGGCCGGTCGGCGTCAGGCGTGTGCCCGAGAACTCCTTGCGTTCGGCATTGTTGCGGAACTCGCTGATGATGTCGGCCTCCCAGCCTACAGCGCGGTCACGTGGGTTGGTCGGGTTCAGCGCCGCTTCCTTGTACGCGTAGTTCGGATACTGGCCGTGCAGTTTGGCCATGATCTCGGTGGCGGCAAACGCTGGCACGCTGTGGGGCAGGAACTCGCCTTCCACGACGCGCAAACGCGGTCGGATCTGCGACACGGTATAGGAGCGCATTGCCATCGCCGCCTCCATCATGACGCCTGCGGTTCGCAGCACCTCTTCGCGTGCGTTCCTCTGCAGCAGCTGGTCCGATACGTAGCCCGAGACGCCAAGCCCCAGCACGAACACCAGCAGCAGCACCAGGTTGAATTTGAGTCGAAGTCCCATGGCATTTCCTCCCGGTTGGCGATGGATCGGCGAGCGAAAGCGCACCTTCGCGGGATAGCCTGGCAAAGTATACGCGTGCACTTTGGCGGCGCAATCGTCGTCATCAGCTGCCGGTGAGCGCGGAAGACAACGCGCAGGCACCGATGTTGGAGATCACCAGCGAGCCCGGTATCCAGTGTAGCCAGCGTGCCAAGGCCTCGTACAGGTCACTGCCGGCGCGCGACGACGCAACTGCAGCACCCATGATGACAAACATCGGCAGCGACCCCAGCTCCTGTTCGGCTACATGATGTCCTTGCTGCAGGTG
>JBDTMH010000095.1:0-15586 GCA_039934375.1 Burkholderiaceae bacterium
GGATAGTTGAAGAACATCATCTCGCCGGTGGCGTTGTCGATCTTGTAGTGCGAGGCAACCCCGTCCGGCACGAAACGCGCCCAGTCCTGATCCGGCCCCAGCGTTTCCATGGTCAGCGGGTCCAGCCGCCAGGGCTCACTGCCTTGCGACATGGCTGCCAGCAGTTTGCCCGCGTGCATCTTCACGTCGGTGCCTGCGTTGTCCTTCATCGCACCCATCGAGCCCCAGCCACGGCGCGCCTGCAGTTGTGGCGCCATCATGCCCGGCCACAAGGAACGGCCAGCGGCCTGCTCGGCCAGGAAGCCGGTGGTCTGTACGAAACGGTTGCGGTAAACCGCCTTGCCGTCTTCGAAGCGCATCGAATGCAGCATGCCGTCTCCGTCGAACGGGTGGTACATGCCAATCGACTCGTGCACCTGGTTGTGCGTGTTGCGCACATACATGCCACCCAGGTCTTTCGGTATTTCGCCGATCACCTGCATGCTGTCGGTGTCGGCCTCGTATTCGTCCATGGCTGGCGTGAACGGGCCATGCAGGAAGGGGTGGTCGTTGTCAGGCGACAGGGTGGATTGGTAAGTACGAAGAACGTTTTGCATGGCTTTTCTCCTGAGAAAAAATGAAGATGGGACTCGGTCAGTCGCGCCTGTTCAGTCCAGCTTGATCTGCCCCGCCTTTATGACGTCGGAGTAGCGCTTGGTTGCCTCCTGAACGATGGCGCTGAACTCCTGCGGACTGCTGCCCGAAACCACATAACCCATGTCGGTCAGGCGCTGGCGTACGGCGGTTGCCTGCAATGCCTTCACGAATGCGGTGTTGAGCTTGTCCAGGATCGGCTTGGGTGTGCCGGCCGCGGCGACATATCCGACCCAACCGTCAGAGGTGAAGTCGGAACCCGCTTCCTTGAAGGTCGGCACTTTGGGCAGACTGACGACCCGTTTGCCGGTGGTGACGGCCAGCGCAAGCACCTTGCCGTCGTCGATGAATGGTTTGGCGGTATTGGTGACCAGCGCATATTGCAGTTGTCCACCCACCAGATCGGTCAGGATCTTCACTTCGCCCTGGTAGGGCACGTGCACCGTGTCGATGCCGAGCTTGCGCGCCATCATCACGTTGTTGAAGTGAAAGCTGGTACCTATGCCCGGCGTGCCATAGTTGAGCTTGCCCGGATGTTTCTTCGCATAGTCGGTGAATTCCGCCAAGGTTTTCAGCCCCAGCTTGGGGTCCACCACCAGCGACAAGTAAGTGTCGACCACAATCGTGATTGGCGCAAATTGCTCCAGTGGCTTGATCTTGAAATTCGGATTGGTCAGCGGCAAGGTGACCATGGTCGCGGGAACTACCAGTCCGACGGTGTAGCCATCGCTGGGAGAGCGCAACACCGCATCCAGCCCGATCTGCCCGCCCGCGCCGGCCTTGTTTTCGACCACGATCGTCGCGCCCAGATTCTTGCCGACCTCGTCGGACAAGACTCGCGTCACGATGTCGGTCAGGCCACCGGCTGGGTACGGCACGATCAGCTTGATCGGGCGGTCCGGCCACTCGGCGTGGGCCGCCGCCATGGAAAGGCCGGCCAGCAGGGCCGCCAGGGAGCGGAAAACGGCGCGTATGGCGCAGCGCCGGGTAGTGGTCAGTGTTGCGCTCATGCTCCAGAACCCTTGACGACCGATTGGCGAATGAAGGTCAGCAGATGCTGATTGAACAATTCGGGCTGTTCCGCAAATGCATAGTGGCCGGAATGCGGCAGCACATGGAACTGCGCGTGCGGGATGAAGGACTTCTTGATGTTCTCCATGCCGTCCGGCCGCCCGACCTTGTCGTATTGTCCTGCCAGCAGCAAGGTCGGCACCTTGACTTTGCGCAGCGTCTCGACACCCTCGTAACGCACGATGGCTTCGATCGACGCGATGAAGGTCTCGGTCGACGTGCTCAGCGCGACTTCGCGCACCAGTTCGACCAGCGGCCCGCCAGAACCCGGAGCGAACATCGACGCAACGACAGCTCCTGCAGTTTCGCGGAATGTCTTGCCCTGCTTCAGCGGTTCGATCCGTTCCGCCAGAAAATTCTTCTTGTCTTCCTCGCTTTTCTGCGAGAACGCCGCCACCGTGGCTGAGATCACGAGCCCGTGAATCCGGTCCGGCGCCATGACGGCGACCGCCGGGGCGATGATGCCTCCCATGCTGTGACCTAGCAGCACATTGGCACGGCCGCCCATCAGCTCGATGAGCCGCACGGCCGCTTCGGCCATATCCTCGATGCGCAAGCCGCCCTCAGGCAATGTGCTCAAGCCGTATCCTGGCGCGTCCCAGGCGACGACGCGCAAGCCGGCGCGCACCAGTGTCTCGATTTCGGGTCGAAAGTAGTCTTTCGAGCCATAAGCGCCGTGAAGCAGGAATACGGTCGTGTCCGAGTCCCCTGCAACCTGGAAGTCGGGAATGCGTCTATGAAGCGTCATGCTGGATTCACCTTCTATGCGTTGAATGAAAAGTCGTCATCGGGCCGATGCCAGGCCGCAGCTGGAGCCTGGTGGCAACATGACCCAGCGCAGGGCAATACAAGGCTCCGATTCTTTGCGCAACGTCAATGAGAGGCAAGAAACCACAGCCATGGTTCCGCATGCCGGAACTGCATGGGTCCGCGCCACCCACAGACCTGCGGCATGTCAAGCGGCCGGGTTCCGACAGGAAGGTACAGTCCGGCCATGGTTCAGTGGAACAAGCGAGCCCAGCACATCACCCGGCGCGGCCTGTGGTACTCGCTCGCCTTGTGCCTGATGATCCTGGGCCTGGGTGGTCTCGGATTCTGGCTGCTCGAGCCGCTGACGCCCGATCTGGCCGACGCGATGTGGCTGGCTTTCACCACCGCAGCCACCGTCGGTTATGGCGACCTGGTTCCGACAACCCATTCCTCACGCGCATTTGCTGTGATCGTGGTACTGCTGGGGCTGGCGGTGCTGTCGCTGGTCACCGCATCGCTGGCGGCGATGTTCGTCGAAACCGAGGAGCGCCAGATCGAGCGCGACCTGATGCACGAGATCGGCGCCTTGCGCGCCGAGGTGCGCGCGCTGCGCAGCGAAGTGCGGGCGGCCCAGACCGACACCATGGCAAGCCCGTCGCCGAAACCCGATACCGGGACAGCGCCGCTGGCTGGATCTGCCGCGGCAAAAAAGTCCCGATAGTGCATGGCATCTCCGCAGTCGGCCGGGATCTGGCCGATGCCGACGGTGGCGTCGATCGAGGTGTCGGTGGACCGCCGCATGCATTCGGATTCCTTGCACCCCTGGCACAGGGTTTTCGGCGGCGTGCTTTAAAGAGCCCTCCTTAGAAATAACCCGGCAAACTGGACTATGGTTGAGGCATTCGGTCCCGCTGCAGTCCTGCCAGCCGCGCGTCGGTCATTGCTGTAGGGATCCTCGACAGGACACTGGAGAACCATGTTCGACTACATCATCATCGGCGGCGGCTCGGCCGGTTGCACATTGGCGGGCCGCCTGAGCGAAGACCCAGATGTCAACGTGGCGCTGCTGGAAGCAGGGCCGGTTGACACGAACGTGCTGATCCACTGCCCGGCTGGCCTGGCCTTGCTGGCCAAGACCCGGCTGGCCAACTGGAACTTCCAGACGCTGCCGCAGCCCGGCCTGAATGGTCGCCGAGGCTACCAGCCGCGCGGCAAGGTGCTGGGTGGGTCGAGTTCCATCAACGCGATGATCTACATGCGCGGACAGGCGGCCGACTATGACCATTGGGCTTCTCTAGGCAATGCCGGGTGGTCGTACGCGGACGTGTTGCCGTATTTCAAACGCTCCGAGAACAACGAGCGCGGCGCAGACGCCTGGCACGGCAGTGGCGGCCCGCTCAACGTCAAGGACCTCCCGACACCCAACCGATTCAGCCCGCTGTTCGTGCAGGCCGCCGTACAGGCCGGTCTCAAGGAGAACCCGGACTTCAACGGCCTGGAGCAGGAAGGCGTGGGCATCTACCAGGTCACGCACAAGAACGGCGAGCGCTTGAGCGCCGCCAAGGCCTACCTGACGCCCAACCTGTCAAGGCCCAACCTGCAGGTATTCACCGGCGCGTTGACGACCCGTATCCTGCTCGAGAAGAAACGCGCCGTCGGCGTCGAGTTCCGGCACGAAGGCGCGCAGAAGCAACTGCGTGCGACGCGCGAGGTGCTGCTGTGCGCCGGTGCACTGCAGTCACCACAGATCCTGATGTTGTCGGGCATCGGACCCCATGAACACCTGGTCGAAAACGGCATCGCCACCCAGCACAACCTGCCAGGTGTCGGCCAAAACCTGCACGACCATCCGAACGTGGTGATCAACACGCGCGCGCCGCGGGCCAGGGAACTGCTTGGAATTTCACCCGGCGGCGTGGTCGATGCCATCAAGGGCATATTCGAGTGGCGCAGGCACCGCACCGGCATGTTGACGAGCAATATTGCGGAGGCAGGCGGCTTCATCAAGAGTTCGCCCGAAGAACTCCTGCCCGACCTGCAGTTGCATTTCGTCGTCGGCATCCTGGTGGACCATGGCCGCAAGACGGTACTGGGCCACGGCCACTCCTGCCATGTCTGCGTGCTGCGGCCACAAAGCCGCGGCAGCCTGCGGCTGGCGAGCAGGGATCCGACCGCAGCACCGCTGATCGACCCCAACTTCCTGGCCGACCGGGACGACACCGACCGGCTGATCCGCGGCTTTCGCATCCTGCGCAATATCCTCGCGCAACCGGCGCTGCAGGGTTTTGGTGGCAAGGAGTTCGCCACCTCGGCCAAGGCGCAGACCGACTTGCAGGTCGAGCACTTCATCCGCGACCACGCCGACACCGAATACCACCCGGTGGGAACCTGCCGCATGGGTCATGGTCCGGGCGATGTGGTTGACGCCGAACTACGCGTACATGGACTGCAAGGCCTGCGCGTGGTCGACGCGTCGATCATGCCGCGCCTGATCAGCGGGAACACCAATGCGCCGGTCATCATGATTGCCGAGAAGGCTTCCGACATGATCAAGGCCGCTGCGAAGGCTCGCAGGTCAGCTGCTGTGCAAGCAACCGCTGTGGCGGACCTTCCGGCGCTGGTTCTCGCCGCGGCGCAACCTGCCTGACACGCAACGCCGGGGGCGACGTAACCGCCACTTGGCCGCGATTTCCCACCCAAGAATGCGCCGGCGCGCGCCGGCCGGCGCCATATGACGCGGTATGACGCCTGATCAGGCGCGATCCGGCAGGTCGGCCCAGGCCTGGGCCAGCAAACTGATGATATCGAGCACTGGTCGCCCGGTCGCATCGATGACCGCCTGCCGGTACGGCGGCATGTTGGTGCATTCCAGCACGATCGCGTCGACCTGCGGATGCGCCGCAACCAGTTGCAAGGCCGCAGCCACGACGTCCTGCCGGGCCAACAGCAGATCCAGCCGGGTGTCGTTGCCCAGGATCCGGCGCTGAAACTCGCAGCCGGCCGCAACACCCTGGATTGGCGTGCCATCAGGCACACCCGCGGCCAACAAGGTGGCCGGACCCAGTGCCGCTGCATCGATGGTCACGATGCCCGGTTGCCGCCAATCGGCACATTGCAGCAGGCTGGAGCTGAGCACCGGGACCGGCAATGCCTGCGCCAGCTCGGCCTGCCACAAGGCCAAAAAGCCGCAGCTGGTCGATATCAGCCTGGCACCCTGCTCCACCAGCACCCGTCCGGCGTCGATGAAGGGCTGCAGCAAGGACGGGTCGCCCAGTTGGACGATACGTTGCGGCGAGGCGCCGTGCACCGTGCTGTAACGCACCGGAATGTCCAGTCGGGCAAACGTCTGCGTATTGCCGATGTCACCCACTGGCCGCGGAAACCGGGTGTCGAGCATCAGCACACCCAGGAATCCGGACCCGGCGCCCCTCACGCTGCACCCCGCGTCACGCGCCGCACTCCATCAGCTCCGAAAGCGCCTGCGCGTCAGCGCCAATGCGATCCAGAATGCGCCGACGGTATAGGCCAGCAGCACCAGCAACGGCCGCCAGGCCTGGTCTGGCCATTGGTCCATGAACAGCGGCCGCACCAGTTCGACTGCGCTTGTCAGCGGCAACCAGTCGGTGATCGCACGCAGCAGCGGCGGCAGCTGCTCGCGCGGGAAGAAAATGCCGCTGAGAAACATCATCGGCGTGAGGAACAGCGTGAAGTAGTAGGTGAAGAAGTCGTAACCCTGGGCCAGCGCGTTGAAGATCAGCGCGATACACGCGAACGTGATGCCCACACCGAGCAACACCGGCCAGGCCAGCAACAGCTTGGGACTGTGGCTGATCCCCAACACCAGCATGACTCCCAGGATCGCGGTGGTGGTGAACAAGGCCTTGAACGCGGCCCACAACATCTCCGCCAGCACGATGTCGTCCAGCCGCACTGGCGCGTTCATGATGCCGTCCCAGGTTTTCTGCACATGCATGCGTGAGAACGCCGAATACAGCGCCTCGAACGAGGCCGCATTCATCGCGCTCATGCAAATGCTGCCGCTGGCCAGGAACAGAATGTAGGGCACCCGCACGCTGCCAGCGGGCGTTGCGACCGCGACCTGTCCCACCAATGCGCCCAGCCCGTAACCGAAGGCCACCAGCCACATCAATGGCTCGGCGATATTGCCCACCAGGCTGGGAATCGCCAGCTTGCGCCAGACCAGCAGGTTGCGCAGGAATACCGGCCAGAACCGCAGCGAGAGTTGCGGCGCGCGCCAGTGCCCGGGCGCAGGATTGGTGATCGTCCCCTGCGGATGGACCAAGCCGTCCGGGCTGGCAGGCGTTCGTTCCGGCGTCATGCGTCCTGCCGGATCTGGCGGCCAGTCAGCTTGAGAAACAGGTCTTCCAGGTTGGCCGGCCGGTGCAAGGTCCGCAGTTGCGGCCATTGGGTCAACGCCAGCAGCAGCGGCTTGGCGTCCTGGGTGTAGAAGAACACCGTCTCGCCGCTGACTTCGACCCGCGCCGCCAGTGCTGCGGCAGGTGCGTCCACCAACGCGGTCGCACCCACGCCATAGACTTCGACCACGTCGGATTCCAGGTGCGCGCGGATCAGCGCGCGCGGTGTGCCTTCGGCAATTTTGCGGCCATGATCGATGACCAACAGGCGCGCGCACAGGCGCTCGGCCTCATCCATGAAATGTGTCGTCAGCAAGATGGACTTGCCGCGCTGCAACAACAATTGCAGCCGCTCCCACATCAGATGGCGCGCCTGCGGATCGAGTCCGGTGGTGGGTTCGTCGAGCAGCAGCAACTGCGGATCGTTCACCAGCGCGCGCGCCAGGCTGAGCCGGCGTTTCATGCCGCCCGAGAGTTCACCCGGCCGCGCGTTGGCCTTGTGCGACAGGGAGGCAAACTCCAGCAGGCCTGCAATCCGCGCGCGGATCTGCGCATCGCGCATGCCGAAATACCGGCCATAAACCAGCAAGTTCTCGGCGCAGCTGAAATCGGGGTCGAGGGTGTCGTTCTGGCTCACCACACCCAGCCGGGCCTTGATCGCCATTGCATCCTGCGGCATCTGCAGCTCGGCAGTCGCCGAGGGATCGAGCGCATAACGGATCTGCCCGGCGTCCGGTGCACTCAGGCCCAGGCACATGCGGATTGTGGTGGTCTTGCCGGCGCCATTGGGGCCGATCACGCCCAGGCACTCGCCCGGCGCGATGGAAAACGCCAGATCGTCGACCACAGTATTCGCGCCGTAGGATTTGCGCAGGCCCTCGACCCGCAGCAGGTCGCGCGCCGGCGCCAGGGTCACTCGGTCACCTGCGCGCAAGGCGCTGCGGTGCAGTGCGCTTTGGGAGCGGCCCTGCAGCTCACTCGGAAACCTCCGCGCGGTGCGCTGCGGTGCAGTGCGCTTTGGGAGCGGCCCTGCAGCTCACTCGGAAACCTCCGCGCGGTGCGCTGCGGTGCAGTGCGCTTTGGGAGCGGCCCTGCAGCTCACTGAAAGGCCACCTCGGCGAAGCTGCGCAGTTTGCGGCTGTGCAACTGGTCGATACCCTGTTCGCGCAGCAGCTCCATCGTGCGGATGCCGATGCGCAGGTGCTGGTCGACGCGCTCGCGGTAGAAGTGGTCGGCCATACCCGGCAGCTTGATTTCGCCATGCAGCGGTTTGTCGCTGACGCACAGCAAGGTGCCATAGGGAACCCGGAAGCGGAAACCGTTGGCGGCGATGGTGGCGCTCTCCATGTCCAGCGCAACCGCACGGCTCTGGCTGAAACGACGCTGCGGACCGTTGTCGGGCAGCAGCTCCCAGTTCCGGTTGTCGGTGCTGGCCACGGTTCCAGTGCGCATGATGCGTTTGAGCTCGGGGCCATCGACCTGCGTCACGTCGGCCACCGCCCGCTGGATCGCGACCTGCACCTCGGCCAGGGCCGGGACCGGCACCCACAATGGCAACTCCTCGTCCAGCACATGGTCCTCTCGCACATACCCATGGGCCAGCACGTAGTCGCCGAGTTGCTGCGTGGTGCGCAGCCCGGCGCAGTGGCCCAGCATCACCCAGGCATACGGTCGCAACACCGCCACGTGGTCGGTAATGTTCTTGGCATTGGCCGGGCCGACGCCGATGTTGATCATCGTGATGCCGCAACCATCGTCGCGCAGCAGGTGATAGCCCGGCATCTGCGGCAGCCGCAGTGGCTCGGCGCCGAACTCGTCGCCCGGCTGCGAGGAGAGGCCGACCCGGCGCGTGATCATGTTGCCGGGTTCGACGAAGGCCGCGTATTCGCTGCGCGGGTCCTTCATCGCGGCGCGACCCAGACGCACAAATTCGTCAATATAGAACTGGTAGTTGGTGAACAGCACGAAGTTCTGAAAATGCAGCGGTGCAGTTCCGGTGTAGTGGCGCAGACGGTGCAGTGAATAATCGACGCGTGGCGCAGTGAACAGCGCCAGCGGATGCGGCTCGCCAGGCTTTGGCTCATGGGTGCCATTGGCGATGCAGTCGTCCATCGAAGCCAGGTCCGGCAGGTCGAACGCGTCGCGCATCAGTTGGCGCCGTTCGGCACTCAGGCTGCCTTCGATATGGTCGTTTTCCGCAAACGAGAAATGCACGGGTATCGGCTGGTTGCTGGTTCCCACCTCCAGTTCGACCTCGTGGTTGCGCAGCAGCAATGTGAATTGCTCCAGATAATATTTGCCGAACAGGTCCGGCCGTGTCAGTGTGGTCTCGTAGCGCCCCGGTCCGGCCACAAAGCCGAAGCTGCGCCGGCCGCTGTCATGGTTCATGGCACGTGCCACGGTCTGCGTCTGAACCCGCACGTACGGATAACAGGCGCGCGCCTTGGCCGGCAGGTTCTCGCCAGCCACATACCGCTGCATCGCCTTGCGCAGATGGGACTGGCCCGCGTCGTAGATGCGCCGTACCTGGTCCAGGGCGCCGGCGGCGTCGGTGTGGCGGGTGGTCGCCATGGGAGGGGGAAGGTAGGTCATGGCGCTATTGTCCACAAACCGCAAGCGGTCGAAGGGCCATCGCTGGGGTAGAGTTGCGCCATCCGGACTCTTGCATGCCCCTATGACCAGCCGTTCGATGCAGCGCCAGATGCGCGTCATCCTGATTGTCCTGTCGACACTGGTTGTGGTCGTCGTTGGCGCACTGATCGCCACCGGGATCCCGCGCAACGCGGCCGGCATGGCCGCCAAGAGTGTCTGTTCCGCCGCGTTCGTGGCGCACCGCCCGGCGGCAAACCTGATGGCCCAGGACGTATTGCCGGCCAGCGCCGTGTTGCGCCTGGTCAGCATCTCGATCGACGAACCGGCACGTCGGGTGTCGGCCCGTTACGCCGGCCTGTTCGAGCGCCACGCTCAGTGGCTGTCGCAACGCGGCTGCGTGCTTGATGTGGCCAACGGCGCCGACGTACCGACATCGGTACCAGACGCCGCTCCCGCGGACACCGGCACGCCATGGCCGCTGGGTGAGGCCGCCCTGCCCCGCGCGCAATGGGAGCAGGGTGTCGATGGCGCTGCGCTCGCACTGCTGGTCGACAATGCCTTCGCTGGTGCCGGCGACCCGCAGGCGGCCAATACGCGCGGCATTGCTGTCATTTACAAGGGACGGGCGTTGGTGCTGCGAACTGCGCCGGGATTTGCCATCGATACCCCGCTGCACGGATGGTCGATGGCCAAGACCGTGCTGGGCATGCTGACCTACAAATTGGCGCACGACACCGGCATGGCTTTCGAGCAGCCGGTGGTTGATGCCATCGCCGGTCCGCGCGCGCCCGGATGGCGGGTTCCGTGGCTTGCCGACGCGCGGCGCAACATCCGAGTGTCGGACCTGCTGTTCATGCGCGACGGTCTGGACAGCCAGGAGGACTACCAGCCCTGGGGATCAATTCCACGCATGTTGTGGGGGGCGCCCGATGTTGCCGCGTTCGCTGCCGCGGTCGCGCCCGACGCAGCGCCCGCAAAACGCTGGCGCTACCTGAGCCAGAGCACCAACCTGTTGTCGGGCGTCGACCGGGCCCGCTTTGCATCCGACGCAGAGTACTGGGCTTACCCATCCCAGGAATTGTTCGGCCCCATTGGCGCCCGCACCGCAGTGCTGGAAACCGACACCTCCGGCAACTGGGTCGGCTCGGCGTACCTGTGGGCCAGCATCGGCGACTGGGCACGGCTGGGCCAGCTGATGCTGCAGGACGGGCGCTGGGACGGCAAGGCCGTGCTGCCGCCGGGTTGGCTGGCACTGGCGGCGACACCTGCAATGCCCAGCGGCGAGGGCCAGGGTTATGGCGCTCAGACATGGCGCATCGGTGATCCGCAGCAAGGCCGCTGCCGCAGCAGTGGGCTCCCGCCCGACACACTTGCCATGGACGGCCATTGGGGCCAGGTGGTGGCCATGGTGCCATCGCGCGATGCTGTTATCGTGCGTCTTGGCTGGACTTTTCGCGGCGGGCAGTTCGACAGTTGCGCTTTCGTGGCGTCGGTGCTCAAAGCCTTGCCGCCCTGATCGCGACAGACGCCTGCCTGATCCGCTTCGGAGTGGGCGCAACGGCAACATGCGCTGCGCCCGGATTCGATGGATCGACAACTTTGGCGGTGATCCACACCACCGAGCAACGAGGAGTAAGACAAATGGATCTCGGAATCAACGGCAAGTGGGCCCTGGTATGCGGCGCCAGCAAGGGGCTGGGCCTTGGCTGTGCCAAGGCACTGGTCGCGGACGGTGTCAACGTGCTGATCAACGCGCGCGGCGCGCAAGCGCTGGAGGCCGCAGCGGCCAGCCTGCGCGCCTTGCCTGGCGCCGGCAAAGTACTGGCCGTGGCATGCGACATCACAACCCCAGAAGGACGCGCTGCCGTGTTCAGCGCTGCCGATGGCCCGGGCAAGGACTTCGACATCGTCATCACCAATGCCGGCGGTCCGCCTCCCGGCGACTTCCGGGATTGGGAGCGCGAGGCCTGGATCAAGGCGATCGATGCCAACATGCTGACACCGATCGAACTGATCAAGGCCACCGTCGACGGCATGGCCAAACGCGGCTTTGGGCGTATCGTCAACATCACCTCGGGCGCGGTCAAGGCACCGATCGACACCCTGGGCCTGAGCAATGGCGCGCGCAGTGGCCTGACCGGCTTCGTCGCTGGCGTGGCGCGCAGCAGCATTGCGGGCTCCGGCGTGACCATCAACAACCTGCTGCCCGGCACCTTCGACACCGACCGACTTCGCGCAACCACCGAGGGCCAGGCCGCCAAGGCCGGAAGAACGATCGAGGAACAGCTGAAGGTGCGCGCCAAGGCGATTCCCGCCCAACGCTTTGGCACCTCGGCCGAGTTCGGCGCCATCTGCGCTTTCCTGTGCAGCCAGCATGGCAGCTTCATCACCGGCCAGAACATCCTGGCCGACGGCGGCGCCTACCCCGGCACGATGTAAGTAAGCGCCGGCCTTGCGCCCGGTCCGTCCGTGCGAGGGCCTGACGCGGTCAGGCGCTGGCTGATTTGCGGACCGGTTCGCGCATCGTGACGAACTCCTCGGCCGCGGTCGGATGGATGCCGATCGTGTCATCGAACACCGCCTTGGTCGCGCCGGCCTTCATGGCCACCGCGAAACCCTGCACGATTTCACCGGCATCGGGCCCGACCATGTGCAACCCGACGACCCGGTCGGTGTCGTCCTGCACCACCAGCTTCATCAACGTGCGCTCGCTGCTGCCGCTGAGCGTGTGCTTGAGCGCCTTGAATTCACTGCGGTAGACCGTGACCTTGCCCCAATGTTTGGCAGCATCGTGCTCGGAATATCCCACGGTGCCGATATTGGGGTGGGTGAACACCGCCGTCGGGATGAATTGGTAATCCATGCTGCGCGCAGGCTTGCCGGCAGGCGGGCCGAACAGCTGATCAACCACCACCATCGCCTCGGCCAGCGCCACCGGGGTGAGCTGGATGCGGTCGGTCACGTCGCCGACCGCGTAGATCGACGGGACCGAGGTGCGGTAGTTCTCATCGACAGCGACCGCGCCATCCCACCCGAACTTGGCGCCGACCTCCTCCAGGCCAAGCCCGCGCACATTCGGCACCCGTCCAGTGGCATACAGCACCGTGTCGGCCAATACCGTCGCCGCACCGGATTCGCCATCGCTGAAGCTCACTTCGATGCCATCCGCGACGCGGCGCAGCGCGGTGACGTCAGCCTGCAGGCGCAGATCGACACCGGTCTTGCGCATCTCGGCTGCCACAAAGTTCCGTACCTCCTCGTCGAAGCCACGCAGGATCTGCGCACCGCGGTACAGCTGCGTCACCTGCGCGCCCAGGCCATTGAAGATCGACGCAAATTCACTCGCGATGTAGCCTCCGCCGACCACGACCAGGCGGCGCGGGAAGGGGTCAAGGTCGAACATCGCGTCCGACGTGACAACCAGGTCGGCGCCTGCCAGTTCCGGCACAAAAGGTGTGCCACCGGTGGCAATCAGGATGTTGCGCGCACGGATGCTGCGACCATCGACCCGCACCTGCTGCGACCCGCTCAACGTGGCCCGGGCATGGATGACCTCGACACCTGCACCGTTCAGCAGATTCGCATAGACGCCATTGAGCCGGCTGATCTCCTTGCGCCGGTTGTGTTTCAGCGTGCCCCAGTTCAGCGTCGGCGTCGCGCCCTCCCAGCCGAACCCATGGGACTCTTCGAACGCCTCGGCATAGTGGGCTGCATAGCTGTAAAGCTTCTTGGGAATACAGCCGACATTGACGCAGGTCCCGCCCAGCATGGCCAAACCCCCTTGCTCGGCCAGCATGACCCGGCCGCCGCGTTGCGCCGCCATGCGCGCCGCACGCACACCGCCACTGCCACCACCGACCACAAACAGATCGCAATCAAAATCGGCCATATCCCTCTTCCAACTAGATCAAAGCCGCCCGCAGCGCCCAGCCATTCGGGCCTCGACCCGCTGCAAGGGTTATTCCCGCGGCTGGCACAAAGCAGCCACGGGCTTGGGACCCATATTGTGCGCGGCAGCCGCAAGTCCTTGCCGACACAGGGAGAAGTCGGTTTCGATTGCAACTGCCCGACCGAGCAAGTGCTGACAAAGCCATACCAACAACGCCAGTACGCGTATGGCAGGGTAGCGCTCAGGCTGCCAGTTGGGGCCTCAGGTTCTCCAGCATGTCGTGCACCATGGCATCCAGATCGTAACGGCCTGTCCAGCCCCAGTCACGCTGCGCTGCGCTGTCGTCGATCGAGCGCGGCCAGCTGTCGGCGATGGCTTGGCGGAAATCGGACGTATACGCCATCGCGAAGCCAGGCACCCGTCGGGCTATCGCCGCGCCGATCTCGGCCGGCGTGAAACTGATTCCGGCCAGGTTGTACGACTGGCGTTCGCGCACCGAAGCGGCGGGCGCCTCCATCAGCTCCAGCGTCGCACGAATCGCATCGGGCATGTACATCATCGGCAGTGCGGTGTCGGCGGCCAGAAAGCTGGTGTAGCGGCCGTCCTTGAGCGCGGCGTGGAAGATCTCGACCGCATAGTCGGTCGTACCGCCGCCGGGCGCCGTCTTCCAGCTGATCAGGCCGGGGTAACGCAGCGAGCGCACGTCGACACCGTGTACCCGGTGGTACCAGGCACACCAGCCTTCGCCGGCTAGCTTGGAAATGCCGTAGATCGTGGTCGGATCCATCACCGTCTTTTGGGGTGTGTGGTCGCGCGGAGTCGACGGCCCGAACGCGGCGATGGAACTGGGCCAGAACACCCGCTCGAGCTTGTGCGTACGTGCCAGCTCGAGCACGTTGAGCAGGCCCTTCATGTTCAGCTCCCAGGCCCACTTCGGGTGTTGCTCGCCACGCGCCGACAAGGCCGCCGCGAGCAGGTAGATCTGCGTGATCTGGTGCCGCTCGACGATGGCGGTCAGCGCGCTTGCCTCGGTCGCATCGAGCGCTTCGTGGTGCACACCAATCACCCGTCCCTCGGGCGCCAGGTCGCTGGTGACGACGGCCATACGGCCATGCCGTTGCACCAGCGCGTGGGTCAGCTCGGTGCCGATCTGGCCATTGGCACCGATGATCAGGATACGCAGGGACATGTCATCCTCTCGGCGTCAACAGACCGAGTTCACGCCCGGCCTGGCTGAATGCCGCCACCGCCTGTTCCAGATCGGCGCGTTCATGTACGGCACTGATCTGCACCCGGATCCGCGCCTGACCCTTGGGCACGACCGGAAAGAAGAAGCCCACCACGTAGATTCCCAGCTCGAGCATTCGCGAGGCCAACTTCTGCGCCGCCACTGCGTCATGCACCATGATGGGCACGATCGGGTGCTCGCCATCCTTGATGTCGAACCCGGCCGTACGGATGGCGCTGCGAAACCATGCCGTGTTACCGGCCAGCTTGTCGCGCAGCGCAGTGGATCCCTCCAGCAGGTCCAGCACGGCAATCGACGCGCCGACGATGCTCGGCGCCACAGTATTGGAAAACAGATAGGGCCGCGAGCGCTGGCGCAGCAGTTCGACCACCTCGCGCCGGGCGCTGGTGAATCCACCGGACGCGCCCCCCAGGGCCTTGCCCAGCGTACCGGTGATGATGTCGACCCTGCCAAACACGCCACGGTGTTCGTGAGTGCCACGTCCGGTGGCACCGACGAAGCCGCTGGCATGGCATTCGTCGACCCCCAGCAAGGCGCCGTGGGCATCGCACAGTGCACGCATCTCGTCCAGTCGAGCGATGGTGCCGTCCATCGAGAACACACCGTCCGTGAACACCAGCTTGAAGCGCGCACCATCGGTCGCGGCCTGCTCCAGGCAACGTTTCAGATCGGCCATGTCGTTGTGCTTGTAGCGATAGCGTTTTGCCTTGCACAGGCGGATGCCATCGATGATGGATGCATGGTTGAGCTCGTCGCTGATCACCGCATCCTGCTCTGCGAGCAGCGGCTCGAACAGACCGCCGTTGGCATCGAATGCGGCGGCATACAGGATGGTGTCCTCGGTTCCGAGAAAGCGCGACAGACGCGCCTCCAGCGTCTTGTGCAAATCCTGCGTGCCGCAGATGAAGCGCACCGAACTCAGGCCATAGCCATGCGTGCGCAGCGCTTCGTGCGCCGCAGCGATCACGTCCGGATGGGACGACAGGCCCAGGTAGTTGTTGGCGCACAGGTTCAGCACCTCGCGGG
>JBDTMH010000096.1:0-15500 GCA_039934375.1 Burkholderiaceae bacterium
CGCATGCGTTGACACACCCGCCGCAGGCGGTCCGGCGTGCTGCCGTCCGAGCGGCTCCGATGCGAGTGCTTGCCATCCTATTTCGGCCACAACACCCACAACCGCAGCGGCTGCTTGAGGCTGCCGGCAATGTCGCCGGCCTGCCCGCCCCAGCCGACGAAATAATCGGCGCGCACAGCCCCGACGATGGCACTGCCGGTATCCTGCGCCAGCACCAGGCGCTGAAGCTTGGTCGATGGACCATTGGAGGCCAGCCATACCGGCGCTCCGTACGGAATGCTGAGCGGATCGACGGCAATCGAACGTCCCGGCGTCAGCGGCACACCCTGGGCGCCACGCGGGCCGAAACCAGCATCGAAATCGGACAGCGGTTCTTCGCGGAAGAAAACCGTGCGCGGATTGCTCCACAACATGTCGTTGACGCGCTGCGGATTGAGCGCAACCCAGCTTCGGATCGCCGGCCAGGACGCTTCGCGCACCAGTTGCTGGTCGAGCAGCCAACGCCCGACACTGACATAGGGCTGGTCATTGGTGGCCGCATACGCCAGCCGCACCACATGCTCCCGGCCATCGGGCTCGCGCATCTGCAGCCGTCCCGAACCCTGGATCTGCAACATCAACGCATCGACCGGATCTGCCAGCCACGCGATCTCCTGCCCACGCAGCGCCGCCTTCGCGTCCGGCAGCACATCCATCTCCTTGCGCGTGTACCAGGGTTTGCGCGCAGACAGGCGCTCCGGCGGGCGGTACAACGGTATCGGAAACTCGGGTCGCTGCAGGCGCGAGGCCTGCAGCATCGGCTCGAAGTAGGCTGTCAGCAGTCCCTGCGGACCGGTCGACGGCGACTCCACCCGGTAAGGCTGCAAGCGCCTGAACATCCACTGCCGCTGTTCGCTCGCGCTGGCCAGGCTGAGCAGGCGAATCTCGGGGCACAAGGCAACAAACGCGGGCGGCGGCCGTTCGCAACTCTTGAGCCAGGCATTCCACGCTTCGTGCAAGGCATCGTCGCGCAAGCCGGGCAGCTCGGCCCAGCGCACCGCAACCCAGCGGCTGCGCGGCTGGCGAATGGCGGCCGGCAAAGGGGCCGTATCGTCGAATTCCAGGCCATCGTCGGGGCCCAGGGGTGGCGCTGCCACAGGGCGTTGTGGCAACACCGCTGCGTCAGGCACAGCGGGCACTATCGGAGCGGTCGGCGGCGCGCTGGCGCAGCTCACCAGCATTTCTACAATGCCCAGGCAAGCCAACCCGAAAAGCGTGCGCCACAGGAGTCGATTCATGGTTCTGATTTTGCTTGAAGCCCTTGGCGCCTTGCTGGCGCTGGTGCTGATCGTGTGGTGGACCATGTTTTCGGGGCGCCGCAACGGCGAGCTACCCGATCTGCCGGATGCTGGTGCAGCGCAGCGCGCTGCGCCGCCGCCAGGCGAATCCGACTCCGCTGCATCCCACGACACACCAGGCCCACCCTCTCGCTGAGCGGCAAAGTTGCACGCGGCGCAAGCGCAACCGTAGACTCAGCGTGGCTGTAGCGCATTGGCCAGTTCGACCGCAGATTTGACCTTCATCTTGTCGAACACCCGTGCCCGGTGGACCTCGACCGTACGCACGCTGATGCCAAGCTGGTCGGCTATCAGCTTGTTGGGAAGGCCGTCAAGCATCAGCCGCATGACGGAGTTTTCGCGTTCGGTCAGACCCGCCAGCATGCGCCCGACCGCATCGCGCTGCGCCTGCGCCTGCAGCACCTGTGCCGACAACGCCAGCGCCTGTTCAACGCGGTCGACCAGGGCGTTGTCGGAGACCGGTTTTTCGCAGAAATCGAATGCACCGCGCTTGACGGCATCGACGGCCGTGGGCAGATCGGCGTGGCCCGTCAGGAAGATCACCGGAATTGCCTGGCAAAGGTCTCGCTCGACCATGCGCTCGAACAAGGCCAGACCGCTCATGACCGGCATGCGAACGTCGAGCAGCAAACAGCAGGCCTGCCCCTGGCGGTAGCCCGATTGCAGCATCGCATCAAAGTCCACCGCACTGCCGTATTGCTGGCTCGGCAAGCCACGCGAGCGCAACAGCCAGGCCAGGCCCGAACGTACGCTGGCGTCGTCGTCCACAATGAATACCAAAACGTCAAGCGTTGGTTGCATGGCGGTATTGTGTTACAGCGCAACCGGCCATCCATCCGGTCCGGGGGCCACTGGAAGCGTGAACCGGAACACCGTGCCGCGCGGATGGTTGGCCGCATGGGCCAGCAATCCGCCATGCTGCTCCACGACGGTACGGCACAAGCTCAGACCCAGGCCCATGCCTTCGATCTTGGTCGTGAAAAACGGCGTGAACAACTTCTCGGCAACCTCGGGCGTGATGCCCTGCCCGGTGTCGGCGATCGAAAACTCCAGCCAGCCGTTGGCATGCGCCGTGCGCTCGCTCGACGGTGCGCGGCGCACCCGCAATTCCAGCACCCGCCCCGCCTCGGGTACGTCGCCCATTGACTGCATGGCGTTGCGGGCCAGATTCAGCAGCACCTGCTCCACCATGGTCCGATCACACCACAGTGGCGGCAGGCCTTCCTGCGCGCGCAGCACCGTGCGCACGTACAACTTGCGCGCCTGCAATTGCACCAGCGGCATGATGGCATCGAGCAGCACCTGCACATCGACAGCTTCGCGTTCGCGCTCGCGCCGGCGCACGAAGTCGTGCACGCTCTTGATGATCTTGCCGGCGCGCTGCGCCTGGTCGGCAATATGGCGCAAACCCTCCTCCAGCACGACCTCGACCGGAGTTGGTGTGCGCTCGGCAAGCCCGGCCTGCGCATCGCCGTCGCTGGCGCCCGTGCCGCCGGCCAAGGCCGTGACCGGTCGCAGCGTTGTCTGGTTGTGCAGCATGTTGAGCGAACCCGTGGCGTAACTGGCGATCGCCGCCAACGGCTGATTGAGCTCATGACTGAGCATCGAGGCCATTTCGCCGATCGTCGCCAGCCGCGCCGTAGCCTGCAGGCGCTCGCGCGACGCCCGGGAAAGTTCTTCCACGCGGCGCTGTTCGCTGATGTCCAGCAATGCGGTCATCCAGCCGGTTTGCACACCATGGGCATTGATCAGCGGCGCCTCGATCACCAGCACCGGAAAACGCACCCCGTCCTTGCGCACGAACACCGACTCGAAGCCTTCGCGCGGCGGCTGGTTGCCCAGCAGTCGCGCCTGCTGACGCTCCTGGTATTCGTCTAGCTGTTCCGGCGGCCAGTACGGCACGGCGGCGCCGGCATCGATCAGTTCCTGCGCGCTGAATCCCACCATCTGGCAGAACGCCGGATTCACATAGGTCGTGAAACCCTGCAGGTCACGCGCGCGCAGCCCGGTGACCAGCGAGTTCTCCATCGCCTTGCGAAATGCCAGCGCATCGGCCAGTTCATTCTCGGCGCGCAACCTGCGGCGCATGTCGCGCGCCAGGAACACCAGCACCAGCACCAGACCGATCGCCATGCAGACCACCATCGCGGTCAGAAAGTTCGGGAACAGCGCCGGCGTACCACGCCAGCTGTCCAGCCGCAGCACCAGTACATAACCGGGCAACTCCAGGTTGTGCTGCGCGCTGAAAGTGCGGTTTCCGCTACGCATCACGCCATGGAATGCCAGCCGAGTGCCATCAATCTCCGAGAACGCCACGTCATAGGCACGCGCATAAGGCTGCGCCACCATTTCGGTCAGGATGTCCCCCAGCGAATAGGTGGCGATCAGGAATCCATCACCGGCACCACCGACAGGCAGGCACATTTCGAGCAGTTGCTGGCCGTGGCCGCCCTTTGGCAGCAGCAAAACACTGGGTGCGTAGGATTGACTGGCAGAGCCGCGCGCGCGGCGGCACGCGTCCATCACCCCCTGGTGCAGCGTGCGGCGCTCATCGGGCTCGAACACCCGGGCCCGCAGGTCGGAATCGGCGAATGCCTGCAGTTGCAGCGAAGCGTCGCGCGATTCAATGCGCAGCAGTTCCCGGTGCGAGCGCATCATCGCGCTGGCACGCAGCGTCCATTGGTCGGGCGCGCCCGGATCGAAGCGCGGCAGTCCCTGCAGGCCCTGAGTATTGCGCGCCAGGCCGCTGCGGATATCGGCGGCAATGTCGACCGCATCGCGTTCGATCCGCTCCTGCAACACGCCGGCCTCGTATCGACCAGCCAGCCACACCAGCGTCACCAGCAGCGATGCCACCAGCGCAATCAGTGCACCCCATAACACCCAGCGTCGCGTCGCGGACGACCACTCTGCGAACCGGGCGCCGGCGCGCTCAGTCACAGGACACGGTGCTCCAGCGCCGGCAATTGCAAACGGACTTGGCGCAAGCGCAGCACATCGAGGTCTGCCACGTCGACGCCGTCACCTTCGTCGCGCTGGCACAAGACCACGCCCCAGGGATCGACCGACATGCTGTGACCCCAGGTCCGGCGACCGTTTTCATGCAGTCCGCCCTGGGCCGGCGCAACCACATAGGCCAGGTTCTCGACGGCACGCGCGCGCAGCAGCAGTTCCCAGTGCGCCTGGCCGGTGGCAAATGTGAACGCGCTGGGCACCAGCAACAGTTCGGTGCCGGCCGCGCTGTACTGACGGTACATCTCCGGGAACCGCAGGTCGTAACAGACGCTCATGCCGATGCTCCAGCGATGGCCGTCGCGCGAGGGCAACTCGAACGATACCGGGCTCTGACCACGCAGCTGCACGCGCGATTCATCGAAGCGCTCGTGGCCATTGTCGAACCGGAACAGGTGCATCTTGTCGTAACGCTGCACGCAGGCACCTGTCGGATCGAACACCAGCGAGCTGTTGTGTACCCGTGTCTGACCATCATCCGGCGCGCCCTGCACGACCTCCAGCGGCAAGGTGCCACCGACGATCCACATGCCCAGCGTACGTGCGGTGTCGGACAGGAACTGCTGAATGGGCCCGGCACCGAAAGGCTCGCGCACGGCCAGCTTGTCGGTGTCGCGTTGCCCGAGCAGGCAGAAGTATTCGGGCAATACCGCGAGCTCGGCGCCTTCGGCCGCGGCGCGCTCCAGCAAAACCCGCGCCCGATCCAGGTTGCCCTGCACCTGGACCCCCGAGACCATCTGAACCGTTGCGACTTTCATGGCGTGCTTCTCCCGTGCCCTGTTATTTATTGCCTCTGGCGCCGCTGACATCGTCGTTACCCGCCGTCGCGCCAGACTTTTTGACAATCCGCTGGATTTTCGGATCCAGCCAGCTGCCATCGATATGGAACTCTTGCGTCGCCGCTTCCATCAGCGGCTTGCGCAGCACGACCTGGGCCAGGAACGAACCCAGGCCGATGGCCGGATTGATGGCAGCAGCAATCAGCGACGCGGTGCCAGCATTGATCTCTGGCACCACCACGACCTGGATGTCCTGGGTTTCCCGAAACAGATCAGCCTGGCCTTCCATCAATACGGCGGCGTTGACACCTTTCATCTGCAGGTTGTCCGACAGGGCGATACCCTGATCGATCTTGATGTCGCCACGGAAATAGTCGAACGCGAAACCTTCCGAAAACACGTCACGGAAATCCAGCGCCAGGCGCCGCGGCAGCGATTGCAGGCTCAACACCCCGAGCAGCTTGGCAATTCCGGGGTCGGCTTTCAGGAACTGGCCATTTTCGACGTTGACCTTGAATGCGCCGGACAGCGAGGCATAGTCCAGCGACAACGGGGATCCCAACCACGCGACCTGTCCTTCCATCTGGCCCTTGCCTCGGCGCACGATGTCCTTCATGCCAAAACGCGCCAGCAAGTCGCCTGCGTTCAGGATGTCGAGGCGGAAATTCATCACCGTGCGGCGCGCTTCCCGGCGTTTCCCGTCAGCCGCCGCGCCGTCGCCAGATTGGGCACGGACGTCGGCCCAGTTGCCGGTCGCCTTGAAGACCGCCTCGGGCGAGGTCACGTCGAAGCGGTTCAGCCGCCACTCGCGCGTGGCGCTGCCCGCGGCGCGATCAGAAGCCAGCCGATTGACGGCATCAACCTCCAGCCGGCCGAGTTTCTTGCCGCGCAGCTCCAGTTCATTGACAACGACATCGAGCGCTGGAATCGACTCGGGCTGCTCGTCCAACAGACTTTCCACGTCAGTGGCCGACGATTGCGCCAGCGTCAGGCGCGACAACCGCGCAAACAATCGACCGGCTCCGGCGCCGGCGCCGGTCGACTGGCGATATTCGGCGTAACCGGCGAGCTCCTGCGCGTCCAGATTGACGCGCCAGGTACGGCCCTCACGGGTGGCTCCGGCCACCAGCGCGTGCAGCTTGCGACCCGCCGCGGTGAAGTTACCGGCGCGCAGCGCAATCTGGGTCGGCCAGTAGGCGCTATCGACCTCGCCGGACAAGGCGGAACCCGCAGAGCCGGCGTCGGGAGCACCGACCTGCTTCAGCAGCCGCTCCCATTCATCCACGTCCAGATCCGCCATGTGGATATTGGCAAGCACGCCCTGCGCCGGCAACGGAGCGCTCTCACCATCGGCCAGGCCGATCGCGATCGCGCCGCGCAACACACGCGGTGCGGCCCCGGAGACATCCCGCACATACTGGACCGATCCGACGCGGCCCAGGTCCAGTACCAGCTGGTCAATCTGGCGCGTCGGTGCCGCGCTGACGGATCCGGGCTGCGGATCGCGCACAAGGGCAGATTCGATGCGCAGCGGCATTGCTGTCTGCTCGTTCTTGCCCAGAGGCGCAGGCAGATCGAGGGCCAGGCCGACCAGGTTGCTGGTCAGCGCGAACTCGGGAACGCCTGCGCGCAGTCCTACCGTCGCCGCATAGGCGGCGCTGCCACTGCTCTTTTGCGCCAGCCGCGACACCGCGCCAAACTCGCGCGCCTGACGCAAAGCCTCGGCGCTGGCCACGCCCATCAACCGGAACGACATGCCCAGTCCGGTGCGCGGCGCACCGGCGACCGACGCGGACGCCGGTACCGAGCCGCCGTCGATCCGCACGTCACCGCCGAGCAACCGGCCCTGCAAAGCGGTGACCGAGAAACCAGTCTCGGTGAAACCTATGCTGCCACGCGCGCGCGTCAGTCGTGGCACCTCGGGTGCCAGCTGCACGTCGTTGCCGGTAAGCGCGACGCTGCCCTGGACCGTCGTGTGCTCGGGCAACTCAAGCGGCACCTGCAGCTTCAGGCGCAGGTCTGCCGATCCGCTCGTGGTCGCATGCGCCAGCATCTGGTCCGTCATCTGGGCCAGCGGCGAGCCGTTGACCACACCCAGCAGGTCCGCCAGCGGCCCGCGCGCCTCGAGGCTGACGGCCAGCGTGCTGGCGTGCATCATGTTGGCGATCTCAGCGTCCGCATTGCTGAGCTGCACCGCGTTTGCACTGGCCAGGCTGGCACGCGCGCCCTTGACCCGCAAAGCCACGCGGTCGATCTCCAGGATTCCAGAAAGGCTGGCCAGCGCCGGCCAGGGTTTCTCGCCCGCAGCCTGCAAGCTGCCGGGCACATAGGTCAACGCTGCGTCTGCGATCTGGGCCGTGATCAGGAACTCGCCCTGGCGGGGATCCGCATACGGCATATCCCAGAGATCGCCCCTGACCTTGAAGCGCACCTGCTTACCTTGCCCGGCCTGGACCGCGTCACGCACATAGTTGCGCGCCTGCGGCTCCACCACCAGCGGCAGATATCGGTAAACGCGAGCGCCGTTGGCTCGACTGAGCGTGCCCTGCATGTCGAGCACCCCGGGAAACTGCGACTTGCTGCGCGAACGCGCCGGATCGCTGGTCTGCCACTGCAACTGCAGTTCGCCGTCGGCATCGGCATTGCTGAACTTGAGCCGACCCAGCTTCACCTGGATCTTCTCGCCGTCGAGCCGCCAGCTCAAATCGGTGGACAGTTGCCGAAACGGCACGACCGGATCGTCGAACACACCCGGCACGTCGATAGCGCCGTCAGCCATCTCCAGCGTGGCCTTGCCACCGGTCTCGCTGAGCGAGAAGTCCACCTTTGCGCCTCGCAGACCGGGTGTGCCGATGGACTGGGAACTGCCGGGCGGTGCACCGCTGGTGTCGGGGATGGCCCGCAGACTGAGCTGGCGGACCTGCCCGTCCGCCTGGTAGCGGATCGGCGCGTTGGCCGGCTGCTGCCAGGCGACCTTGATCCGTTGCACGATGCCGCCCGGTCGATGGCGCTCCAGCGCCCGATGCAATTCATCGCCCAGCGGCAAACGCCCCGCGATCTGTGCCAGCGCGGCCAAATCCAACCGGTCCGCGACCAGTTCACCAGCGGCCACTTGTGTGCCACTGGCCTGCTGTTGCTGCAGCGTGAAATTGCCACCCGGCCAGCGGATGCCGTCGGCGGTGTCGAACGCCAGATCGCGCGTGGCAAACGCCAGCTTGCCTGGTTCAAATTTCCCGCTCAGGCGTCCGGCCAGACTGGCCAGTTGCAGCGGCGACAGGCCGGGGCCGACCCGCACGACCACGTCGGCCAGCGCCACATCGGCCGTTGCGCCGGTAACCCGCCCACGCTGGATATCGATCCAGGCGCGAACCGCGCCGCGGGCGTGTTCGACATCGATACCCGGGTCGGCATATTGCTTGAACTGGGCCACATCGATGCGGGAAAAGTCGGCATAGACCTGGCCTTCCCAGTCTTGCCAGCGTCCGTTGTCGATCGACAGGAACGGCTGCTCGAACCGCGCCATGGTCGTGAAACGGTCACCCCAATCGGCCGGCGGCGTGGCGTCGACGCGGAACTCGTGCAGGCGTGAGCGGTTGCGCAGCACGACGTTGACCGCATGCAAGGACAACGGCGGCACCGCGCGCATCTCGTCGGTCCACACCACGGCGCCGTCGCGGATGACGAACTCCGGCTGCGAAAAGATCCGATCCAGCAGCACGGCGTCGGGTTCGCCGGCCCCCGAAGACACGTCGATTCCGGCCAGCCAGATATGGCCGTCCGGATCCCGGCGCACATTGAGCACCGGACTGTCGAGCAGCACCTGGTCGAACTTCAGCTTCAACAGAGACCGCGGTGACAGCGACACCAGGATCCGGGGAAGCCGCAAAACCTCACGCCCTTGGGCATCCAACAGGCGCGTGTTGTCCAACTCGAAGGCGGGCAGCAGGTTGGTTGAATGTGCACTGATCGAATCGACCCGAACCGTCAGGCCGGTGACCCGACTGGCGGCTGCCTCAAGCTGCGGGCGCAGCTCGCCGATTCGCGGCACAATCACCAGATGCAGGGTCCCCCACGCAGCTCCGAAAAGCAACCATGCCGATAGCAGCAATACCAGCGTCCAGCGGGTCAGAAAAGCAAAGCTCTTCAGCAACCGGGAAGGCGTCGGCGTGGTTGTCAGTTCATTCATCTTGCAAGGGGCGATCGACCCCGGAATTATGACCGCCAAGCCAGATACCGTTGATGCCAGGGTTGAAGCTGCAAGCCCCTTGGTGGTCCAGGACATCGACGGCACAAACCGACTGACGGAATATGCCCGCTTCGGTCAGCGCGTGCGTCGGCGATACCCGGCCGAAATTGCGCTGCTACCGCCCGGCATTCCGGAGAAATCCTGTTACCTGCGCGTTTTCGCGCACCTGCAGGCGTGCGGCGCCGACCTTGGTTCAGCCCTGCGCATCGTGCGCCAGGTGGTACTCGAACGACTGATGACGCTCGACTGCACGGGCCAGGCGACGGTGCAGCAAGTGACGCTGGCCATGACGCAGCTGGCCGAGTTTGCGCTCGACACGGCGTGCCGGCAGGTGCTGGACGAACTCGATGCGCAACACGGCGTTCCAAGAGGTGCCGACGGCCAGCGCGCCGAGTTATGGATCATCGGCATGGGCAAGCTCGGTGCACGCGAGCTCAACGTCTCCAGCGATATCGACCTGATCTATGTCTATGACCAGGATGGCGAGTCGGCCGGCAATGCGCTGGAGCGCGGCCGGATCTCGAACCATGAGTATTTCGGCAAGGCGGTTCGGGCGCTGTTTGCCGTGATCGGTGACACCACCGAACACGGTTTCGTGTTCCGGGTCGACATGGCGCTGCGGCCCAACGGCAATTCCGGACCACCTGCAATCTCCCTGGGGGCGCTGGAGGAATACTTCCACGTGCAGGGCCGCGAATGGGAGCGTTTTGCCTGGCTCAAGAGTCGCGTCGTCGCCCCGGCGCGCTGCGTCGCGGGTGGCTCTGCCAGCAACCTGCGCGGCGCGGTGCTGCCGTTCGTGTTCCGGCGCTATCTCGATTACAACGTGTTCGACGCCTTGCGCATCCTGCATCAGCAGATCCGCGCGCATGCAGCCCGGCGTAGCGCCGGTCGGCCCGAACGCACCAATGACGTCAAGCTCTCGCGTGGCGGCATCCGCGAGATCGAGTTCATCGTCCAATTGCTGCAAGTGGTGCGAGGCGGCCAGTACCCGGAGTTGCGCACCCGCGCCACGCTCGACGCCTTGCCGCGACTGACGCGTGCCGGGCTGATGCCTGCGGACACCGCTGACGCGTTGGCGTCGGCCTACCTGTTCCTGCGCCAGGTCGAGCACCGGATCCAGTATCTGGACGACCAGCAGACCCATGTCCTGCCCACCAACGACGACGACCTGGACTGGATTGCCCGTGCCATGCGTTACCCCGCGAGTGGGCCGCTGCTGGCCGAACTCGACCGTCACCGCGAGGTGGTGGCACAGGAATTCGACGCGCTGCTCGGTGGCGGAAAACCCGATTGCAAGACCTGCGGCAATGGCAATGCGGCGATGTCCTCCCCGGCCAATCTCGAGGAGTTTGTCGAGGGACTGCCCAACGGGCTGCGCGAACGCGTCGCCGCCTGGGGCGACAACCCGCGTTTCCGGGCCTTGCGCGACGACTCCCGGGTCCGGCTGCTGCGTTTGATCAATCGTACGGCCACCTGGACCCGCGAGACGACGATCACCGAAGAGGCCGCGGTTCGATTGGCCGACTGGATCGAGCCACTGCTGCGCCGCGAAAGTTACCTGGCGCTGTTGCTGGAGCGGCCCGCCGTGCACCAGCGTCTGCTGCGCCTGCTGGGCAACGCCAAATGGCCGGCGCGTTACCTGCTGCAACATCCGGGCGTCATCGACGAGCTGGCCAACGACTCGATGCTCGCCGAACGATTCCAGAGTGATGATTTCGAGCGTGAGCTCGAGTTGCGGCGCGAGGCGCTGAAGATCACGGAAGAAGACGACGACGAGACCGTGCTGAACCTGTTGCGCCGCGCCCACCATGCCGAGGTGTTCCGCACCCTGGCGCGCGACGTCGAAGGTGTGCTCAGCGTCGAACAGGTGGCCGACGACCTCAGTGCACTGGCGTGCTCGGTGCTGCGCGTCACGACCCGCTGGTGCTGGAGTCGACTGAAGAATCGCCACCGCGATGCGCCGCAGCTGGCGATCATCGCGTACGGCAAGCTGGGCGGACTGGAACTGGGCTACGGCAGCGATCTGGACATCGTCTTCGTCTACGAGGATGAGGACGAACGCTCAGCCGAGGTCTATGCGACCTTCGTACGCAAATTGATCAACTGGCTGACCGTCAAGACCGGTGAAGGTGATCTGTACGAGATCGACACCGCGTTGCGACCCAATGGCAATTCGGGTTTACTGGTCACCAGCTTCGAGGCCTATTCGGCCTACCAGCAAAAGCGTGGCAGCAACACCGCTTGGACCTGGGAGCATCAGGCCATGACCCGTGCACGTTATCTGCTCGGCGACGAACGGCTGCACGCGCGCTTCGACGATGTCCGCCGTGCTGTCATCACTGCGGCGCGCAAGCCGGACGACCTGCGCGCGGAAATCGTCGCCATGCGCGACAAGGTGCGCGCTGCCCATCCGGTCAAGTCCGACCGCTTTGATGTCAAACACAGCCTGGGCGGCATGGTGGACGTCGAGTTTGCGGTGCAGTTTCTGGTCCTGTCGCAATCGGCGCATTACGAGCCACTGGTGGCCAATGTCGGGAATATCGCCTTGCTGCAGCGCGCGCAAGAGGTCGGGCTGCTACCGCAAGGTGTCGGCATCGCCGCTGCCAGTGCTTATCGCGAATTGCGCCGCGTGCAGCACCATTGCCGGCTCAACGAAACCACGACCCAGCGTCCGAACGACGAACTGGTGCCCGAGCGTGAGGCGGTACTGGCCTTGTGGCAGGCGGTATACGGGCAAGCAAGTCCCTGATCGGTTGCCGCAAATTGGCGGCAAAGTCCGGATAAGCCGGCCAATCGACCGGCTCGCAGAGCCATCATGTCCGGCCGGCTGCGGGTATGCTGCAAGATGGCACGCATCCCGCGTGTGACCACAATCTGCAGAGACCATGAATCTCGTACAAGTCATCGACGAGTCGATCGCCATCGGACAGCCACTGCCGTTCTCGCTGCGCGACCAGAACGGCACGCTGCTCGCCCGCAAGGGTTACGTACTCGTGTCGCGCGACGATCTGGAGGCGGTGCGGGGCCGCGGCAACGGCTTTTATGTCGATGTATCCGAATCAGAGCAGCATCAGAAAGCGTTTGTCGGCAAGTTGCATGAACTGGTACGCGATGATCGTCCGTTGGGCAAGATCGCCGAGGCCACGCTCACCACCGGTGATCTGGCGGCGCCACCGCGCAACCGTACGCTGGGCGACGAGCTGGATTGGCTCGACCTGCAGGTGCAGGGCAATCGCCTGCTGCGCGATATGGCCGACGCGCATTTCACCGACGAACTCGACCGTCTGCACACGCGGCTGATCCAGCAGACGCAACGCAATCCCGATGGCGCGCTGTTCGCGCTGTTTCATCTGGCTGCCAGCGAGATCCAGCTGTACAGCGCGACGCACTCGATGCTGGTCAGCGTCATGTGCGCGCTGGCCGCGCGGGATGTGCTGGGCTGGCCGCTGCCACTGGTAGACAGCGTCTGCAAGGCAGCGCTGACGATGAACATTTCGATGACCGAACTGCAGGACCGACTGGCCACACAGAACGAGCCGCCGACACATGCCCAGCGCGAACTGATTGACGAACACCCCGGCCGATCGCAGGCCATGCTGATCGGCTTGGGTATGCAGGACGCCTTGTGTCTGGAGGCGGTGCGCAGCCACCATGCCAGCGGGCCTGGAACTTTGTCCGGTCGCAGCGTGGGCCAGCGACTGGCCCGCCTGCTTCAGCGCGCCGACAAGTTCGCAGCGCATTTGTCGCCCCGTTCTTCACGCCGGCCCGATTCTGCGTCCGCGGCCATGCAAGCGGTGTATTTCGACGAACAGCGCGCGATCGACGAAGCCGGTGCGGCGCTGATCAAGGCGGTAGGCGTCTATTCGCCCGGCTCGCTGGTGCGCCTGGCCAACCTGGAAACCGGCGTGGTCGTACGCCGAGGCGCCAACACCACGATGCCAAGAGTGGCGATCCTGATCAATCGCGATGGTATTCCCACCGGCGAACATCCGGTACGCGACACCAGCCAGCGCGAGTTCCGCATTACGTCCAGCGTTGCGGCCGGAGACTGCAAGGTGAAGATCCAGCTTGACCGAATGCTGGCGCTGACCGGCGGGCCAAGCGCCTCATACCGTCCCTGGTAATACCTGCGGCACCAGCAGGGCTGCGCGCTCACGCGCAAGTTCCTTGCGGTATTTGTTGAGTTCCTGCACCGTCGCGAAACTGCGGTTGAACAGCAGGCTGAGGTTGTGCAGGATGCGTTCCACGACTCGCCCTTCCCAGCTCGCATCGAACTTGATTTGATGATCGAGCCAGTACTCCAGCCACTGGGGGTCCGGAACCCGGCTTTGCACCGTGTCGTTGGGGAAGAGCGATTTGTTCACATGCAGGTTGGTTGGATGCATGGCCTGTTCCGTGCGGCGGGCACTGGCCATCAGCACGCCCACCTTGGCAAACGCGCTCTTGGCCTCCAGACCGAAGCGGGTGATCGCCTTTTTCATGTATTTCAGGTAAGCACCACCGTGCCGCGCCTCGTCCTGGCTGAGCCGGGTGTAAATCTGCTTGATCACCGGCTCGGTATGCCATTGGCTGGCCCGGCGATACCAGTGGTTGAGACGGATCTCGCCACAGAAATGCAGCATCAGCGTTTCCAGTGCCGGCGCCGGATCGAATTCGAAGCGCACGTCGTCCAGTTCCGTTTCCGTGGGGACCAGGTCCGGGCGGAAGCGGCGCAGGTATTCCATCAGCACCAGGGAATGCTTTTGCTCCTCGAAGAACCAGATCGAGATGAAGGCCGAGAAATCGCTGTCCTGGCGGTTGTCGCGCAAGAACATTTCAGTGGCCGGCAAGGCCGCCCATTCGGTGATGGCATTGAACTTGATGGTTTGCGCCTGCTCGTCGGTCAGCCGACTGGCGTCAAAGGAATTCCAGGGAATGTCGCGCGCCATGTCCCATCGGACGGACTCCAGTTGTTTGAACAGTTCGGGATAAAGCATGGGAACCTTTTTCTGCACGTTCGTCATGGGCTGCGGATATGCCTCAAGTTTAAGTGGCGTTGACCTGCGTTCTACAACAGCGAACACGTCAATGTGGACTCTGGCAAGCGGGTTGTCGGTGCGCTGAAGCACTATTCAATAGCAGTACAAGGGTCATGTCGACCGGGTTAATACTAAGTAGTCTATAAATTACTAAACAGTATATACTTAATCCCATGAGTCACATTTGCACCATCACCGGTCCGATTTCTCGCCTTTGCAGGACCGGGAACTTGTCCGCGGCCGAATCGGTCCAATTCTGGAAGCCACTGACCCGGCTTCATACCGGTTTGCTGCTGCGAGGCCGCACGGACGCCTGTTGTTCCAGTGCAACCCCGGGGTTGTTCTCCTCCTCCCCCTTGTTGATCCTGGGGAGCTTCGCGGCAATTTTGTCGAACCCGATGTCGGCCTGCGGGAGGCCCGCATGAGAGTTGCCATCGTCGGCTCCGGCATTTCGGGCCTGGCGGTCGCGCACCGGCTGGTCGACCATGCGAGGGTCACGCTGTTCGAAGCTGCCGACTATTTCGGTGGCCACACGCATACCGTTGATGTCACGTTGCCGGTCGACGGAAGGCCTGTCTGCCACGGCGTAGACACCGGTTTCCTGGTCTTCAACGAGCGCACCTATCCCACGCTGATCGCGCTGTTTGCCGAACTCAATATAGCGACCTGTCGCTCTGACATGTCGTTCTCGGTCCAGTCGGCCGATCCGGACAGTGGCCGACATCTGGAATGGAGTGGCACCAATTTGCGCAGCGTGTTCTCGCAAACGCGCAATCTGGTGAGCCCGCGTTTCCTGGGCATGCTGCGCGATCTCAGCCGCTTCAACCGTCTGACCCAATCGATTGCCGCCGCTGGCCAGGAGCGGGACCTGCAGCAGTCTCTGGGCCACTTCCTGCGCCAGCACCGGTTTGGTGACGCCTTCATCGATTGGTATTTCCTGCCCATGGTGGCCTGCATCTGGAGTTGCCCGAAACAGCAGATGTTGCAGTTCCCGGTCGCCACGATGATCCGCTTTTGCCACAACCATGGCCTGAACCAGGTCAGCGACCGGCCGCAGTGGTGGACGGTCCGGGGCGGTGCGCGCCACTATGTCGACAAGATCGTGGCA
>JBDTMH010000097.1:0-15308 GCA_039934375.1 Burkholderiaceae bacterium
GGCGGCCCGCCAGGGCGTCGACTTGCTGGGCAACAACCCGGGCCCGACCAATATCGCCGCCGGCTTGTCGACGATCGAGGAGAAGTCGCTCGGCGCCATCGCCAAGAGTGGCAGTGCTGCCATTGACGGAGTCCTGGCCTATGGCGAGGCGCCGGCGGCAGCCGGCTTGTATGCGATGGACGCGCCGGCCTATTCGCCCGAGTCGCTGTCCGGGTTTGTCGCAGCGGGCGCACAGATGCTGCTGTTCTCCACCGGCGTGGGCAATAGCTATGTCAGTGCGCTTTCGCCCACCATCAAGCTGTCGGCCAATCCGGTGGCCACACGGTCGCTGGGCGAGCAACTCGACTTCGACGCCAGTGCCGTGTTTCGCGGCGCACAGTCGCCGGATGCGGCGGCCGCCGAGCTGCTGGCACTGCTGATCGATGTCGCCAGCGGAACGCTGACCTGGGGCGAAATACTGGACGAAGGCGACGAGGTCGTCAGTCGGATGGGCGAGGCATTATGAAACAAGCAGCCAACACGACGGCCGGCGCAACCGTCGCGTTGGTATTGCATGCGCATGACAACGTGGCAACCGCGCTGCGTCCGCTGGAAGCCGGACAAACCGTACAGCTTCAGGGTGTGGCGGCCATCGACGACACGGTACAGGTGCAACAGGCGATTGGCATGTGCCACAAGTTTGCGCTGTGTGACATTGCGCAAGGTGACATGGTGCGCAAGCACGGCGAAGTCATAGGGCGGGCCACACAAGCCATCCGCATCGGCGCGCATGTGCACGTCCACAACCTGCGCAGCAACCGGGCGACATAAGTCCGCGTATCCCAGGCCGGGCAGCCGATCAATGACACGCCCTGGCAAGGCAGACCCGCTTACAGGATCAGCGCCAGACTGGCCTCCAGATGCTCGGACGGCAAGCGCTTGAAGCCGGAGCGCGCGTAACGGTGCAACCGTCCGACCAGGAAGGCCGTTGTCGCGGAAGCGATGACCTGGGCATCGAGTGTGGGCGTGTCGGTCGGCTGGTCGTCGATACCGGGGCGCAGCAGCTGGCGCAAGTTGGCCTCGATCTTGTCGAAGAACTGGTTCATGCGCTGCTGCAATCGCGCGTTCTCGAATACCAGTGCGTCGCCGACCATGACGCGGGTCATGCCTGGATTTTTCTCGGCAAACTGCAACACCATCGTGACCACCCGGGCGGCCAGGCGAGTGCCCGGTTCGGCGTCGCCATCTGCCGCCGACTGTTGCTTCTCGGAAATCTGATTGACCAGTGTGAAGACACTCTGCTCGATGAATTCGATCAGACCTTCGAACATCTGCGCCTTGCTGGCGAAGTGTCGGTACAAGGCCGCCTCGCTGACGCTCAACCGGGCCGCGAGTGCGGCGGTGGTGATGCGATCGGCGCCGGGTTGCTCGAGCATCTCGGCCAACGCCTGCAGGATCTGGATTCGCCGCTCACCCGGCTTGGGACGCTTGCGCGTGACGACCGGCGATTCACTGGGTGGTTCGGCGGCGCTGAGGCTGGGCAGGGCGTCTGGCATGGTGTCAGGCAGGTGGATTTTTTATTCTCGCATACCGCAACCTAGGGTAAAGCCTAGGGCCCGGCCACACTACTGGCACGAGTGTGAACCGGCGCTGATCTCAGTGGGAACGGATCATGGTGCCGAACGGCTGATCGGTCAGTATCTCGAGCAGCAATGCATGGGGTACGCGACCGTCGATGATGTGCACCGACGCCACGCCGCTCTTGGCCGCATCGAGCGCCGATGCGATCTTGGGCAACATGCCGCCGGACAGCGTGCCATCGGCAAACATCGCGTCGATCTCGCGCGCCGATAGATCGGTCAGCAAATTGCCGGCTTTGTCCAGCACACCTGGGGTATTGGTCAGCAGCAGCAGCTTCTCGGCCGCCAGCACCATCGCCAGCTTGCCGGCGACGACGTCGGCATTGATGTTGAAGCTCTCGTTGTCGTCACCAAAACCGATCGGCGTGATGACCGGGATGAAGGCGTCGTCCTGCAGCGCGCGCACCACGCTGGGGTCGATGCTGACGATGTCGCCGACCTGGCCGACGTCGTGCTCGCGTGTCGGGTCCTGGTTGTCGAGCATCTTGAGCTTGCGCGCGCGGATCATCGCGCCGTCACGGCCGGTCAAGCCGACCGCCTTGCCGCCGGCCTGATTGATCAGGCCGACGATGTCCTGCTGGACCTGGCCACCGAGCACCCACTCCACCACTTCCATGGTCTCGGCATCGGTGACGCGCATGCCCTGGATGAACTCGCCCTTCTTGCCCAGGCGCTTGAGCGCACTTTCGATCTGCGGCCCGCCGCCGTGCACCACCACCGGGTTGATGCCGACCAGCTTGAGCAGCACCACGTCTTCGGCAAAGTCGGCCTGCAGCTCCGGATCGGTCATCGCGTTGCCGCCGTACTTGATGACCATGGTCTTGCCATGGAACTTGCGAATGTAAGGCAAGGCCAGCGCAAGGATTTCTGCCTTGTCGCGCAGTGCAATCTTGGAGGTGTCGGTCATGGTCACACAGGCAGCGGAGTTATGAATGCCCATTGTGCAGCATCAGGGCCGGCCGGTCATTTCAGTGTGTCGAACCCAGATTCGACATAGCCTTGCACACAACGCGACAACACCGATTTGATGCCATCGACATCGTCCTGCTCGACCGCGGCACGAAGTTTGTCCAACTGCGTTTCGAGCTCCGGCCATTGCAGGTATTCCTCGTGCGCCATCATGATGCGTGGGTGTGCGGTCGGGGCCGGGTTGTCGCCGATCAGCAGCTCCTCGTAAAGTTTCTCACCCGGGCGCAGCCCGGTGATCTCGATCGCTATGTCGCCGTCCGGCGCCTGTTCGTCACGTACCGTGAGCCCCGACAGGTCGATCATGCGCCGGGCCAGATCCATGATCCTGACCGGTTCGCCCATGTCGAGCACGAACACCTCGCCCCCACGCGCCATGGCTCCGGCATACAGGACCAGCTGCGCGGCCTCGGGTATCGTCATGAAATAACGCGTGACCTCGGGATGGGTCACCGTGAGCGGGCCGCCAGCGGCGATTTGCGCGCGAAACAGTGGCACCACGCTGCCACTGGAACCCAGCACGTTGCCGAACCGCACCATGGAAAAGCGCGTCTTGTCATCGCCGGACCCCAATGCCTGCAACACCAGTTCGGCCATGCGTTTGCTGGCACCCATGACATTGGTCGGGCGTACCGCCTTGTCGGTGGAGACGAGGACCATGTTGGTGACGCCGTTGTCGATCGCAACGCGGGCGACGTTGAGCGTGCCGAAGACATTGTTGGCAATGCCTTCGGCCGCGTTGCTTTCCACCAGCGGCACGTGCTTGTAGGCGGCCGCATGATAGAGCCAGCTTGGTCGATAACGCCCCATCACTTCCTGCAGCCGGCGCGGGTTGGACACACTTCCCAGCAGCGCAACCACATCCACCGCCAGACCCTGTGACTTGCACATGGCCTGCAACTCCTGCTGAATGACGTACAGGCCGTATTCGTTGTGGTCGAACAGCAACAACTGCGCAGGCCGCTCACGCAGCAGCTGGCGACACAACTCGCTGCCGATACTGCCGCCGGCGCCGGTGACGAGCACCACCTGGTCGCTGGCCGAGCGCGTCAACGCGGCCGGAGCGGACGAAACCGGAGTCCGTCCCAGCAAATCCTCGACATCGAGTTCCTTGATATCACGCAGCGACACCCGCCCGCTGGCCAGATCGGACATGCCCGGCAAGGTGCGGATGTGCACCGGCGTGTTGCGCAAGGTTTCGATGATCGCGTTGCGTCTGGCGCGGGACGCGCTCGGCAGCGCAAGCAGGATGTCCGTGACGCCACGGCGCTTGATGACATCCTCCACCTGACGCGGCGGAAAGACCCGAATCCCGTTGATGCTGCGACCTGCCTTGGCCATGTCGTCATCGATGAAACCGACCAGCACGAATTGACGTGCATTCGATATCGCGGCCGCGGTCTGCACGCCCGCTTCCCCTGCTCCGTAGATCAGCAGCCGCCCCTCGGACGCAACGCGATTGCGCCCGATCGTTGCCAGGCCGAACCGCACCAGCACGCGACTGGCTCCCACCAGCAGGAAAAACAACAATGGCTGCAATATGCCGACGCTGCGTGGGACTGCAGGCCAATGGCGCCACAACAGAATCGCGACCAACAGGCAGGCATACACGGCCACAGCCCGGGCGATGGCCATCAGCGCGGCCAGATCGGTATGGCGAAACATGGCCCGGTAGATGCCAAGCGCGGCAAACACCGGCACGGCCAGCGCGGGCGCGAGCCAATACACCCGCCACTGCAATCCCGCGGGGACATGCAGTTCGTCCAGCCTCAGCGTGAACGCAAGCCAGGTGGCGAAAACCGCCAGCAACAGGTCCAACGCGACCACGATCAGTTGCTTGGCCAGTCTCGGCCAGGCGACGGAGACGTCAGCCAATCGGCTTCTCCGGGTGCGCTGCCACGCTGGCACCAAGCAGCCACAACAGGGTCATGCCCAGCGCGGCATCGCGCAATGGTGCATTCACCATCGCCGAGGCGGCAATCGACACTGCCATCATCACAGTGATGCCGCCGGCGGTGTTTCGCTGTCGCCAGCCAATCCGGATCAGCCGCCAGAACAGCCAAAGGACGATCAGCAAACCTGGAACACCCGTTTCCATTCCCGCCAGAAGAAAATCGTTGTGCGGATTGTTGATCTCGGCAAAACGGGTCGACTCATCGGGCGGCAATTGTTGGTCCAGTTGCGCCCAGACCCGTTGCCAATTCGGCGACCAACTACCGACACCTTGACCGAACACCGGGTGCTCGACCATGGCGGCGAACGCTTCCTCGTCCATGCGCCAGCGCACACCGATGCTGGTGTTGTATCTGGATTCGGCGGTCATCGTATGCAGGTTGCTGCTGATTTCGGCGAAGCGGCGTTCAATCGTGGGGGAAAGATGCCATGCGAGTACCACCAACGTGGCGAGCAACACCGAGCCAGCCAGCACCGCACGCCAGGATCGAAACCGGTAAACAATCGCCGTCATCGGTGCCAGCACCAGCAGCACTTGCGCGTTACGGGACACGGCGTGCAGCGCCACGGTCGTGCCCAGCCCGATGGCGGCCGCCAAGGCCAGCCAACGGTCATCGGCATCGGGGCGAAGTGCAAGGCATACCGCGACACCCGCAGCTATCGCCATCGTCATCATGTTGCCGCTGCTGAAGTTGTTGTGCGGAGCGATCAGGCTGCGCCAGATAGCCCATTCCGGCAGACCCCAGGCATGGTGGACGGCCACCAAAGCGCTGGCAAAAAGCGCACCGACCAGCAGTCCGAGCAATGCATGGCGCGCTTCCTGTCGCGTCAACATCAGGGCCAGGCACAGCACCAGCACCACCCGAAATACATGAAACACGCGCGTTGGCAAATCCGGAAACATGCCCCCGACCAGGGCTGCCAACAGTGTCCAGGCCAGCATCAGCAGCAGCGGGGACAAAAGTGGGCTGGCTCGCAGGACGCGGACCCGGTCTGACAGACCCGGCGTCAGGACCATCGCCAGCGCCATCAGCAACAGATTCAGATACATCACGCCGACCGGCAAGAATGCGCAAAAACCCCAGCTCAGTGCGACGAATCGGACCAGTCGCGTCCGGGGTCGCGCCGACAGTGCGATGTTCGCCGGCGCCACTGAAGTTGATTCAACGGTAAATGACAAGCTGCTCCTTGCTCATGCGATGCTCGACCGGATTCTTTGCCAGGAATTCGGATACATGCCAGCGCATTCTAATGAGAGATCCCCTCGCGCCGTACCACCATGAACGCCGTGCGCACCAGGATCACCAAGTCGAACCACAAGGAACGCCTTGCCAGATATTCGGCGTCCAGCGCCACCTTGTCCGCAATCGGAATCTCATCGCGCCCATTGATTTGTGCCCAGCCGGTCAGGCCTGGAACCAGTTCTTGCACCTGGTGCGCGTTGCGCAGCGCGATCAGGTCGTCCTGGTTGAACAGCGCGGGCCGCGGACCGACGAAACTCATATCTCCGGTGAAAATGCTCCACAACTGGGGCAGTTCGTCCAGACTGCTGCTACGCAAAATGGCACCAATCGGTGTCACGTAGGTATCGGGCTGTGGCAGCAGATGGGTTGCCATCTCCGGTGCCCCCAAACGCATGGTCCGGAACTTGGGCATGCGAAACAGCCGATTGCCCTTGCCAACGCGGCTGGACCAATAAATGGCCGGGCCCGGTGACGTAAGCCGGATCGCAATCGCCAGAACCAGGATCAGCGGTGCCAGCACAAGAAATGCGCAAATGGCCAGGCCCAAATCGAACACGCGCTTGCCAATCAGGTACCCGTTCATGTCCGCCTTGTGCCAAGGAAATTAATATCGATCATCTGTTTGAAGCCAACTGTCAACAGGGAAACTTGCAACCCTCAAGCCACATCGTGCCCCAGTGAGAATGCTCTGGGCTGGTACCCGAAATCGGCGTGTGCGGGGCCATTGTCGGCGACCAGGTCCTGGTACATCCGATCGACCATTTCCATACGGACGAATCCGGCCCCGGGAATTCGCCTGGCGACCCAGATCAGCATGCGGTACATCAACAATGGAATGGGAACCACCATTGGCCGACCGCCCACAGCCTCGGAAACGCGCCGCACCAGATCCGGGAACGGTAGTGTCTCGCCGCCGCCGAGGTCATAGGCTCGGGCGAAAGTGCGCGGGTTGTCGAGTGCTGCAGCGCAAGCCGACGCAAGGTCATCCACGTGCACCGGCTGACGCAAACCGTTGGCTCCCCTGGGAAGCGGGAAAAAACCGAAGCGGAGCACCATGGTCCGGATGAAGGCAACGTTCAGATCGGCATTCGCACCATAGACCATCGTTGGCCGAAACAAGGTCCAGGCCATTCCGGCAGCCTCGCACTGGCTGACGAACAGTCTCTCGGCTTGCTCTTGCTGGGCAGAAAAATTGCGCTCGATGGCCGAAGTAGAACCGTGCTTGGAATACCTCCCCGTGGAGCCAAAGGCGATGACCCGCCGGGCACCCAGACTTCGGGCCATCCGCATCACGACCGCGATGGTCGGCAATGGCGCCAGCGTGATCACCGCATCCGCGGCACCGAGTGCAGGGTCGAAGCAGCCAAGACGCGCGTCGAAAACATGGACCAAGGGCGCGCCCGTCGCGGACCGACCGCGACCGACGCGATGGGCGTCAATGCCCTGGGCCATCAACCGGGCCACCAAGGCAGACCCGATCTGACTGGAAGCGCCTACGACCGCAACCCGTGTGAACCGGGTTGCGGTCACGACGAAGGGCTCCGTTCACCACCGGACTTGCTGTCATCAACCACCTCCATCAGCACCGCCTCCATCTGCCGGCGCATCTTGACAGCCGAAAACCGGGCCTGTACGTAGGCCAGACCGCTGGCCCCCATGGCTGCAGCGCGCTCAGCATCATCGACCAGTTCGATGACAAGCCGGCCGAGATGCGCATCGTCGTCCGGTTCAAAGGCCATGCCTGCGCCAGAGTCCTCGACGATTCGCTGCGCCTCGCCGCGAATGCCGCACAGCACGGCTTTGCCACAGGCCATGTAATCGATCAATTTGGTGGGGATCGCCCCATCGAACAAGGGGATGTCTTGCAACGTGGCGAGGCAGACGTCGGCGGCATTGATGTAATGCCGGGCTTCGTGCTTGGGCACCGGCGGCAGAACCAGCACGTTCGATAAACCCTCGCTCGACACCTGCTGTTCGGTGATCTGGCGCTTGATGCCGTCGCCAACCAACACAAATAGCAGATCGCGCCGTTCGCGCAGACGGTAGGCCAGCCGCAGGATGACCGGAATGTTGTTGGCCTGGCCAATGGCCCCGAAATACATCACGACCTTCTTGTCTTGCCAACCATGTTTGTCGCGAATGGATGCGCCTCCCGTGACATCAGGGTAGAGGCGGTCGAAATCCACGCCGCAGGTGACGAGTTCAATCTTGCCTGCATCCCAGCCGCGCGCGCAGATATCTGCCCGGATGCCCTCGGTCAAGGCGACGATCCTGGCTGACTGGTCGTAGAGCAGGCGTTCCATCCAGGCCATGATGGCGATAAGTTGCCGATTCTTGAGGATGCCCATCTGCACCGCCGACGCGGGCCACAGGTCGCGAACCTCCAGCACCAGCGGAATGCGCCGGACCTTGCAAACCAGCCAGGCAGTGAACATGGGAAAGATCGGTGGTGACGACGCCAGCACCACATCCGGCTTGTCGATGGCTAATAGGCCAAGCGGGCACGAAAGGAAGAAAGACATGAAATTGAGCAGACGGCCGACATGACTGCGACGTGCTTCGGAGAAGGTATAGGTGCGCACCACCATGACCGGCCCGTCGCGTTCGCGTCGCACGATGCGCCGGTACCAGGGCCGCGTGGGCATGTCGCGCCGCATATACCCGGTTTCCCCGGACACCACCGTGACTTCGTGGCCCCGCTCTGCCAGGAACTGGGTCAGCTCGTAGACCAGCGAATGCCCGGGCGCCCCGTGGCTCTGGTAATACTGGTAAACCACGGCCACCTTCATCGCAATGCCCGGTAGATTTCCACTAGTTTGGCTTCTTCCTGTACCCAGGAAACGCGCTGGCGCACAAGCTGAAGGCGACGTTTCCAGACGCCAAACCGATGCAGATCACCAAAGAAGTCATCAATCAGCACTGCCAATTTTTCGGCTGTGGCCATCTCGCCAACGAGGCCGATATTCTCTCCGACGACCAGTTTGCGGATCTCCGGGAGATCACTGGCCAAGACGGGAATGCCAGCGGCGATGAATTCGAACAGTTTGTTCGGTGTGCAGAAGTAGTTGTTCAGGCAGGTGGCTTGGTAAGGGATCACACCGGCATCGGCGGCTACCGTCCAGTTCAGCAATTCGCTTTGAGGTACCGCAGCATGAAAAAAGACTCGGCGCGGGGCTTGTGCCTCGGCACGCCTCTGGAGCCGCTTGAGTAAAAGTCCGTCGCCGAGGATCACCAGCACCACGGACGGGTCACGCACCAGGGCCATGGCCTCTACCAACACTTCCAGGTTCCTGCCGGCCGACAAACCACCCTGCATCAGCAGCACCTTGCTGGACGCCGGCAGTGCAAGCGCGTGGTGAAACGCCCGGGTGCCAGGAGCTCGCTGTGTGGGGCGCTCGGCATTCATCACCACATGGACACCGCGAATGCCGTAGCGTTGCTCCAGTTCGGTCGCAATCGATTGATTGACGGTGATAACGACATCGCACGCGCTGATGTGGCGGGCTTCAATCTCGGCCCAGCGCCGCTTCTCGCGGTTCGGGAATTCCTGTTCACAGTAAAGTTCATGGCTGTCGTAGACGAGCCTGGCACCGCATCTCGCCGCCAGTTTTCTGGCAACCGGCAACATGGGCAGGTCATTCGCCACCACCACGGCTGGCGTGAATCGGGACACCGTCCCATCGAAAAGGTGTGCATAGAAGGACTCCTGGTCTACCAGGTAGCGCCACGCCAGCCGCTTCAGCCAGCGCATCAAAACACCGTTCATGGGTACGTGACCGCGGACCCATCGGTAGGCATTCAACACCAGGTTTTCGCGCTTGGCCTCGCCAGCACCCGACCCGACGCGAACCACGCGCGGATCTTCCGGCACCGGGGCATCGAGCGGCATCGCGACAATGATGACCGCCCAACCATCCGCTTCGAGGCTGTCGGCCTGCAGCAGAATGCGCCGATCGATTTGCCGGTCTGGCGTCAGCATCAGGACTGTATCGGGCGTCGCAACGATCGGCGGCTTCACTTCCACGATCGAGCGGCACGCAACACAGACAAAAGGGAATCCTTCAACAAGATCAAGTGGTCGGACTTGTTGATGATTCGCGCCAACCTTCTCTTGATGGCCTGTCGCTTCCAGTGGATTCGGAAAGCCGGTGCCATTTTTCTGTCATACCGATTGGCTGCGGTGACAAACGCATCGCAGCTGCTCACCACCGCTTTCCTTGACTTCATGTCGCCGATCAGGTCGATGCACTGACTGGCATGAAATGACGCCCGCAATTCGGCAAAATCAAGCAGAGCAGATCGACAATCCTTGATCAATCGGGCTACCAACGCTTTGTCCTGCATCGCCTCGTGCGCCACTGCAAAATCACTGGCGTCACTTCGGATCGGGATGTAATGTTCCCAAGGACGGATGATCTTGCTGTATTCGCCTTCGACCAGTAGCTGACCGCTTTCAAGCAGGCCGGCCTCGAGCACTCTGGGCGAAATGGCAGTAAACGAATACTTTCCATCCTGTCCACTGAAGCAGTGTTGTTCCACCTCCGCAAAATCGGCCAGTGGGTGGCTCGCCAAATACACCTTGACCGAGCGCTGAATATCGCCAAACGGGTCGAGCATACTGCTTCCACTATTGGCACCCAAAGTGAATTTCGAGTTGTTGATCATGTCCAACCACGCCTGCCCAAGCAGTGTGCCGCCATCGCCCACCACAATGTCTGTCGCAAGCCCCGCTTCCCGCGCCCGCTGCGCGATCAGAATCCCGACCGACCATTTGGTCTCGCCCAAGCGCCCAAAATAGGGGGGCAGTTTTCGTGCGCGATATCCGATATCGATCGGCCGATCACTGAAGGCACGACGGGGTATGTCAATCAATCTTTCGTCGATATAGCCCGTGTACGCATGCCGGATCTCGCCACGCAGGCCATACTTGGGATAGATAACCTCCAGATGCTGAGTCAATACTGAAAATACGACATCCACGTTCCAGTCGCACATCCAGTCGTCGAGAATGCCACTGCAATCGTACTCATCCTGCGGAAACGCAAGCTTGACGGCACCAGACTCCTTGACGAACATGTAATCGTTGCGCATGCGCGCGAAAGCCTCGCTGCCTGCCCAGCGCATACACAAAAAGGTGACGTCGAGGATGATCGCGTCATACGAAGCGTCATGAACAAACTCTGGCAATGGCAACTCGGCGTCATGGTAAATATAGTTGTGCTGCGGAAAATATTCTTTCAGCACGAACACATGACGACGCAGGAATATCGGGCTCAACTCAGGGTCGCCGAGTCGATGCAAGACCAATATATTGAGCCTGTCCATCATTGGCCGGACCCGTTCAGTCCACAAACTGTTGGTGCCACAACTCCAGGCCCAGCAGCGCCCACAGGTTGCGCCCATAGGCGCTCTGGGAATCCAGCACGGCGTCGATGGACAAGCCATTGCCAAGGTACGGCCGGGTGCGGGCTTTCTGCGAGCCAAGAATGTCGCCAATCATGTCACGCGCCGGGCCGCCGCGCTTGAGCCAGAGGTTCAGCGGCACCGGGAAACCCATCTTGTCCTTGCGTTCGCGGATCGCCGCAGGCAGGTTGCTGGCAAACACCGTCTTGAGCAGGCGCTTGAGTTCACCGTTACGAAACTTGATGTCGGCGGGTATCGTGGCGGCGAACTCGACCAGCGGATGGTCAAGCAAAGGCACCCGGGCCTCCACACCATGCGCCATGCTCATGCGGTCCTCGACTTGCAGCAAGGCCGGCAGCAATGTCTTGAAATCGAAATGCGTCATCGCGTCAAAGTACGACTCCTTGCCGACGTTGCTGCCCCAGAAAATTTCCTTGAATTCCTCGAACGTCGTGCCGTGATCAATCACGTCCGGCGCAAGAATTCCGCCAAACGTATTGGCACGGTTGACCAGTCGCCAATAGCGCTCATCGCGTTCGCCGAACAGACCACTGGCCCAGAATTCGCGCAGCATCGGTTTGTACTGGCGCAGCGTTTCGAGGTTCGGAATGATCGATTCGTAGGTCACGACGAAGTTGCCGTTGTGCAGCGATCCCTCTATTGCACCCTTGATGCACTGCTCGAAGTAGGCGACCAGATAGCGCGCATATCCACCGAAGATCTCATCTCCACCCTGACCTCCGAGGACCACCTTGATGTGCCGGCCCACGTCCCTGGACACCATGTATTGCGGGAATGAGCCAGGTCCGGCAGTGGGTTGATCCAGGTGCCAGATGACCTTGGCAATGTGATCCACGAAATCCTGCTCTCCGATGTCTGCCACATGCAACTGCATGTTGCGCTCGTCGGCGAGCGCTTGCGCATAGCGCGACTCATCGAACGCCGGACCATCCAGGAATCTACCGTTGAACGCCTTGAACGGACCGTCCGGCCGCAGATCACGTGCCAGTGCGGCCAGCAGGCTTGAGTCCACGCCACCACTGACATAACTTCCGACCTCGACGTCCGCACGCAGATGAACTCGCACCGAGTCGGTCAGGAGTTCACGCAGACGCTCGGTGAACCACTGCTCGGTATGGTCGTAGTCGACCACGTAATGAACTTCCCAATAGCGACGGGGCTTGGGCGTCTGTCCCGGAGCAACCAACGCCAGGTGCGCTGCGGGCATTTGCCAGACCCCGTTCATCAGGGTCTTCTCGCCAAGACAGAACTGGAACGTGAAGTAGTCCGACAGCGCCGCCCCGTTGACCTGGCGCTGATCCAGGAATGGCAACAGGCCTTTGACCTCAGACGCGAAATAGAGGCCCGACGCAGTCTTGACCCAATACAGAGGCTTGATGCCAAAACGATCCCGCGCCAGGAACAGTTGCTGCTCAACGGAATCCCAGATGGCGAAGGCAAACATTCCGCGCAAACGATTCACACAATCGGCACCCCAGCGCTGGAATGCGCGCAACACCACTTCGGTATCGGACTGCGTGTGGAATGGCTCTCCACCCAATTCAGCTCGCAGCTCAATGTAGTTATAGATTTCGCCGTTGTATACGATGGAATAGCGACCATCGATGCTGTGCATGGGCTGCGCACCGGTTTCCAGGTCGATGATCGCCAGCCGCACGTGACCTAGACCGACTTGCCCATTGGACGAAACCCACTTCCCGATTCCATCGGGTCCGCGGTGGCGAATTCGCTCCAAACCCACGTCAAGCTCGGTAGACGAGACTCCCGCGGATCGCGGTGTATCCGAAACAAATCCAAAAATGCCACACACGTCGATCTCTTCCTTGTCTTGCTCTGGCTTGCGCCTATGCGGCCAGCGGCTCGCGCATGGTTCCGGCACGCCACCAGCCCGCATGAAAAATTGTCAGCCATTCGGACAGGCTGATCCATCGCCACAATGACCAGGAGTGATTGGCCGAACCGCTCTGGTGCTCGTCCCAAAGCATCGTCAACGCCTGCCGGTCATAACCGGGGATTTTGGCGAGACGATCATCCATCACCCGCTCTAGTCCCCAATTCTTCAGTTCATTGCGCAGCCAGAGGTCAAGCGGCGCGGCGTAGCCCACCTTGTCTGCACGCCAGCGAATTTTCGGCGGAATGGTGTTCCCCGCAGCTTCACGGAGCACCCATTTTTGCCAACCGTTGCGTACCAGGTATTGATCGGGAAGACGAATACAGAAATCGACCAGGTCATAGTCGAGGTATGGAAGTCGCCCCTCACGGGAGAACGCCATGGCGTTGCGATCGGCATAACGCAGCAGCGTCGGCAGGCCATTGTAGAGAAGCGCCTCGGACATTGTTCTTCGAAGGCGATAGCCCGGCGACGCGGGTGCCACACCAACGGTGTATGGATAACTGGAAACTGGCGGAACAGACTTTCGCAGGTTTGCAATTTCGTCCGTCGAATAAGCCACGGACGCGTTGAAGCGGCGCTGCGCACTTTGGTATTGCCCACTTGCCACCTTCAAGCGGCGATTGAACTTTGCCGTCTCTCGCATCGCCAGTTCCGCCCGCCCCTGGTCGAGAAGATCGAGCTGTCGCGCGCGAAAATAGGACTGATACCCGGCCAGCAGTTCGTCGGCACCCTGGCCATCCAAAAGCACAACGGTCTGGCCATTTCTTGCCAGCCGTGCCACGCACCATTGCAGATAAATGGATGCAGAAAGAAAGGGCTCTTCCTGATGCCAGTGCAACAAGGCGGACTCCTGTGCCAATCGCAGCGGATCCGGAACCACCGAGAAGGTGTTGGCGCCGGTATGGGACACGACAGCAGCGATTTCCTTATCTTCTGAAATCGTCGGGTCAGCCGGAAAGCAGGCGGAAAACGTGTTCTGCTTGAATGAGGCGACGCTGCGCTCACGTGCCAACATGCCGACGATGATCGAAGAATCGAGTCCGCCAGACAGGCTTGACCCAACCGGCACATCGGCTCTCAGGCGCATGCTCACGCTGCGCTGCAGCAAGTCGGCAAACTGTTCCACAGCCTGCCGCGGTTTGATTCCCTCATCAATGACCGTGTAGTCCGGCGTCCAGTAGCGCCAGCGGCGCTCTTCGGTACCGTCCAAGCGATACCACGCGGCGTGCGCCGGTGGCAGGCGCTCAATGCCTTCGAAAAAGGTAGCTTCGCCGTCTTCATACCATGCGCCGGCCGCAAACTGCGCAAGCGCACTTTGATGAATGCTGCATGGCATCAACGGATGCGCCATGATGGCTTTCATTTCTGAAGCAAACACGACCGTGCCGAACTGCCCCTTGCCAATAAACAGGGGTTTCTCGCCAAAACGGTCTCGGGCCAGCAGCATGCGCTGCGTACGCTCATCCCACAACGCAAACGCAAACATGCCATTGAGCCGCAACAGGGCTTTGTCACCCCAGATTCTCAATGCCTCCAACAGGACCTCGGTGTCACTGTGCGTTCTGAATCGAGCTCCCAGCGGCTCGAGTTCCTTGCGCAGTTCGATGTAGTTGTAGATCTCCCCATTGAACACGAGTCTCAAGCTGCCGTCGGTTGACACCATTGGCTGATCGGCTGCATGGGAGGTATCGATGATCGACAAGCGGCGATGCGCAAGGCCCACCCGGTGGCTTGCGCTGATCCAGTTGGCGCCGTTGTCCGGTCCTCGATGGATGAGCCGATCACGCATGACCGATAGCAGGTCATCACGAATCGGTACTGCGGGCGAAAGAATGGCAACCAGTCCACACATCGGGAAATCTTCCGTGAAAATTCAGTTGCGGCCAAGCATGCGGGCCACCCGTACGCGCAAGTCAAATGGCAGCATTCGCCAGCATCGCCTTGCCACACGATAGGGGACGGACCCGACCTGGACGCTTGCAACCCTCTGAACCAGCCCAACGCGGGTCACCCATATCACCCGACTTTTCAATCCCTTTGGCAAGCGATGCCACACCCAGCGCAACAACCTATACCCACCACCCAAGCGGGGCGGAACCGGCCCAGTCAATGCTGCGGCGGTGCCTTGTGGCTCGATAGGCCTGGCACGGTCTGCTGAGAAGCGGCCCGACATTTCAGCCAGCGACATTGGCCGCCCCAGAGGATGAG
>JBDTMH010000098.1:0-15184 GCA_039934375.1 Burkholderiaceae bacterium
TGATGACGCCCGAGTTCGGCGCTGCCAGCCAGCTCGAGAAGATCGACATGCTCGATTTCGCCGAGTTCGTCGCCATCAACAAGTTCGATCGCAAGGGCGCGCAGGATGCGTTGCGCGATGTGGCCAAGCAAGTGCAGCGCAACCGCGAAGCCTTCACCACGCCACCCGACCAGATGCCGGTATTCGGTACCATGGCCGCGCGCTTCAATGACGACGGCGTCACCGCCTTGTACCAGGCATTGTTGCCGCGCCTGCAGGCGCTGGGCATGACCACGGCTGAAAGCCGCTTGCCGAAGGTGGCGGTGCGCCACAGCACCAATCAGACACCGGTCGTGCCGGCGGCGCGTAATCGTTACCTGGCCGAGATCAGCGACACGCTGCGTGGCTACAAGGCGCGGGCGCTCGGCCAGGCCCTGCTTGCGCGCGAGATTCAGCAGTTGCGTGCAGCAGGCCGTATGCTGCAGGAAGACAATCCAGCCAAGGAACGCGCCTATGTTGCGGTCCACGACCTGGCGGGGCAACGCGAGGAGCGCATGGGCAAGGCCGAGCGCAAGTTGCTGGCCCAATGGCCCGAAATGGTCAAGGCCTATGGCGGCGACGAATACGTGGTCAAGATCCGCGACAAGGAGATCCGTACCGCGCTGGTGACCCGATCACTCAGCGGCACGCCGATCCGCAAAGTATCGTTGCCAAAGTACCAGGACCATGGCGAGATCCTGCAATGGCTGATGCTCGACAACGTGCCGGGCAGTTATCCGTACACTGCCGGCACCTTTGCGTTCAAGCGCGAAGGCGAAGACCCGACGCGCATGTTTGCCGGCGAGGGCGACGCGTTCCGCACCAATACCCGCTTCAAGCTGCTCAGCGAAGGCATGCCGGCCAAACGCCTTTCGACGGCGTTCGATTCGGTCACGCTGTATGGCAACGACCCGGATCCCCGCCCTGACATCTATGGCAAGGTCGGCAATTCGGGCGTCAGCATCGCGACGCTGGACGACATGAAGGTGCTTTACGGCGGCTTCGATCTGTGTAGCCCGAGTACCAGCGTCAGCATGACGATCAACGGGCCGGCGCCGAGCATCCTGGCGATGTTCATGAACACCGCGATCGACCAGAACATTGACAAGTTCACGCAGGAAAACGGCCGTGAACCGACCGAGACCGAAACCGCCAAGATCCGCGAATGGGTGCTGGAGAACGTGCGCGGCACGGTGCAGGCCGACATCCTGAAGGAAGACCAGGGCCAGAACACCTGCATCTTCTCGACCGAGTTCAGCCTCAAGGTGATGGGCGACATCGCGCAGTTCTTCGTGCACAACCGGGTGCGCAATTTCTACAGCGTGTCGATCAGCGGCTACCACATCGCCGAAGCCGGGGCCAACCCGATCAGCCAATTGGCGTTCACGTTGTCGAACGGTTTCACCTTCGTTGAGGCGTATCTGGCGCGCGGCATGCACATCGACGACTTTGCGCCCAATCTGAGCTTTTTCTTCAGCAACGGCATGGACCCGGAATACACCGTCATGGGCCGGGTCGCGCGGCGCATCTGGGCGGTCGCGATGAAGGAGAAATACGGGGCGAACGAGCGCAGCCAGAAGTTGAAATACCACATCCAGACCAGCGGACGCAGCCTGCATGCGCAGGAGATCCAGTTCAACGACATCCGCACCACGCTGCAGGCGTTGATCGCGATCTACGACAACTGCAACAGCCTGCACACCAATGCCTTCGACGAGGCGATCACGACGCCGACCGAAGACAGCGTGCGCCGTGCGATGGCGATCCAGCTGATCATCAACCGCGAATGGGGGCTGGCGAAGAACGAGAACCCGAACCAGGGGGCCTTCATCATCGAGGAGTTGACCGAACTGCTCGAGGAAGCGGTGTTATCGGAGTTCGAGCGAATTGCCGAGCGCGGCGGGGTGCTGGGCGCGATGGAGACCGGCTACCAGCGGGGCCGGATCCAGGACGAGTCCATGCACTACGAGATGCTCAAGCACACCGGCGAATTGCCGATCGTGGGTGTCAATACCTTCCGCAATCCGCATGGCGACCCGGTGCTGGACAAGCTGGAGCTCGCACGCTCCACCGAAGACGAAAAGCAGGGTCAACTCCGGCGCCTGCATGAATTTCATCGCCGCCATGCGCAGGTCGCACCCGCCATGCTGGCACGCCTACAGCAGGCCGTGATTGACAACGACAATGTGTTCGAGGTGCTGATGCAGGCTGTTCGCGTCTGCTCACTGGGGCAGATCACGAACGCGCTGTTCGAGGTGGGCGGGCAGTATCGGCGCAATATGTGATCGCGGTGCGCCCATGAAAAACGGGGCCGATGGCGCCGTTCTCGTTGCTGCTTGCTATCCGACCTGCCTGGTTCGACGCCGCCGGAGCTTTTCAGGCGGGCGTGAAAAGGGTATGCCCTCGGGTGCGTCAGTGCAGGTCGCTCGACATGGCGGCCACGTGGACCTGGCGCACCAACCGCGCCACGTCATCCGCCCGGCATAACGTGGTGCCCGCATGGAGCAATGCTGCAGTGCCGGCCGCGACACCGTAACGAAACGCCGCGGGCAACGTGAAGTCCTGGTTCAGCGCCCAGACCATCGCTGCCAGGAAACTGTCGCCGGCGCCGGTGGTGCTTTTGACATCCACCTGCAGCGCGTCGGCGCGCCAGGCACCCTCGGCGCTGAACAGCATGGCGCCGCGTTCGCCCAGGCTTAGCGCCACCAATTCCGCGCGTCCGTCACGCAGCACCGATTCGGCCGCGGCGCACCACTGGGTTTCGTCTTCCGGATGCGCACCGGTCAGCTCCGACAACTCGCGCCGGCTCGGCTTGATCAGATACACGCCATGGTCCAGTGCCGCTGCCAGCGGTGCGCCGGAACTGTCGAGCACCACCCTGGCGCCACGTGCGTGGGCCACACCGGCTAGTTGGGCATAGCTGTCGACCGACACGCCGGGCGGCAGGCTGCCACTGAGCACCACGTAACGGGGTGCGGGTTCCATCGCGCCCAGGTAGTCGACACAGGCCTGCCATTCCTGCGCGCTGAGCGTAGGCCCGGGCAGCACAAAACGGTACTCGCGGCCGGTGCTGCTCTCCAGCACCGAGAAACTCTCGCGGGTTTCATCCGCGATCTGCAAGCGGTGGCTGGGCACCTGTTCAGCCTGAATCAGCTCCTGCAACCGGTTCCCGACCGTGCCGCCGGCCAGGTACAGCGCCAGGCAGTCGCCGCCCAGGCGCTGCACGACACGCGCCACGTTGATGCCGCCACCACCCGGAAAGTGCTCGGCGTGGGCGCAGCGCAGCTTGTGACTTGGCAGCAAGGTGTCGCACGAGGTGGCGATGTCCAGTGCCGGATTCAGCGTGATGGTCAGGATGTCGGTCATGGGCTGGTCACAGGTCTGTCATGGAGCCATTCGAAAAATGATGGCGGACCACCATGGTGCCACGCGCGCGGCGGTGGCGGTGCAGTGGCGTGCTTCGGTAGGTGACCGGGCACGGTATGGCGTACCTGCAGGTGCCGGGGCGAGAATAGGCTCGGATGACCGTGCGCCGCCGTAGATGAATCGCCTGAGCGGTTAACCTTCGGGGTCGCGCACTGGCGCCGGCGGCGCACGGGCCCACCGCTGAATGCGTATTTTGAGGAGATGCTCACCATGACCGACCTTTTTTCACTGCACGGCCGTACGGCGCTGGTCACCGGGGGCTCGCGCGGCATTGGACGCATGATCGCCGAGGGTTTCCTGGCGCAGGGTGCCAGGGTCTACATTTCCGCCCGCAAGGCGGCAGCCTGCGATGCGGCCGCGGCCGAGATGTGCAAGATCGGGCCCTGTGTGTCGGTGCCGGCCGATGTGTCGAGTGTCGAGGGTGTCCGGGCGCTGGCGGCAAGCTTTGCGCAGCGCGAGGACCGGCTCGACATTCTGGTCAACAACGCGGGAGCGGCCTGGGGTGCGGAGTTTGACGGATTTCCCGAGAGTGGTTGGGACAAGGTCGTCGACTTGAACCTCAAGGCGCCGTTTTTTCTGACCCAGGCCTTGAGCGCACAGCTGCGGGTCGCGGCGCAGACCCGACCGGCCAAGGTGATCAATATCGCGTCGATTGACGGAGTGTCGGTCAATCCGCAGGAAACCTATTCCTACGCTGCCAGCAAGGCCGGCCTGATCCACCTGACGCGGCGCATGGCACTGCGGCTGATCAAGGACAACATCGTCGTCACCGCGATCGCGCCCGGTGCCTTCGCCTCCGACATGAACCGGGACGCGCGTGACCATGCGGATGCGGTCTCGGCACGCATTCCGTCCGGCCGCATCGGCACGGCCGAGGACATGGCCGGCGCCGCGATCTACCTGGCATCGCGCGCAGGCGACTACGTCGTGGGTTCGACGCTGATTGTCGACGGCGGCGTCACGCACGCGCGCGGCTGACCCCCGACCTGCAGGCTGAAGCTTGGGCTGTCTGCGCCCCTGCCATGGCGGCCGCACTGGCGCTGTGGTCGACTCGACGGGAGTCTCCGCGGGCTGGGCGCAATGGTGCAGAATGTCCTGCTAACGACGAAGGCCGAGGACCGTGAATCATGTCCATGCTGCTGAATGAAATCCCGTGGGGCCAACCCCTGCTGCCCGAGGCGCCGGATTCAAACTGGGAGTCTGAGGTCAAACGCCGCGGTGGCCATGTGTCCGAAGTCGACCGGCGCATTGCGCAGAGTCCCTGGTTGCGCGAGGCCGCACTGTCGCTCACGACCTACCAGGTCGTTGCGATGCCGCAGCGGCTGTTTCACATCGGTGCCATGGTGACGGCACAGGAGAACGCCTGCCGGTATTGTTATGGTGCCAATCGGGCCTACCTGAAGATCCTGGGTTACTCGGAAGACTTCATCCACCGCATCGAGCGAGACGTGCACGTGGCCGAACTCGACGAGAAGGAACGGGCTGCCATTGCGTTCTGCCGCAACCTGGCGCGCTCCCGGCCCCGCCCGTCGCGCGAGGCTTGCGACAAGCTGGTGAACCTGGGCTACAGCCGACTGGCTGTCAACGAGATCGCGTTCAGTATTTCGATGGGCTGTTTCTACAACCGGCTCAGCACCTTCATGGCCTGTCCGCCGGAGCGGGGCTTCGAGCGCATGGCCAACGGCCCGCTTGGCCGCATCATGGGGCTGGCAATGCCGCTGCTGAGTTGGTTCAAACGATCCGTATCCACCGCAGCTCGCGCCTCCGCGCTGGACGCCCAGGCGCTGGCGCCCAGCCGCTTCGCGCCGATCCTGCTGCCGCTGGCCGGCCTGCCGGCGGCCCGCATCATGCGGGACGCGTTGGAAGGGATCTTCGCCTCCAACGTGCTCGGGCGTGCGACCAAGGCGCTGATGTTCGCCACGGTTGCACGCACCATGGGCTGCACCTTGTGCGAAACCTGGGCCACCGACATGCTGCTTGAAGACGGCATGCCAGCGCAGGAGATCGCGTCGGCGCTGGCGCATCTGCAATCGGATCGCCTGCCTGCCAGCGAGGCCGGCTTGTTGCCCTGGACGCGGGGCACGGTTTATTACGACATCGCCAAGATCCAGCAGGACACCCGTCAACTGGGTGCGGCCATCGGCGAGCGGGCCTTGCTCGAGGCCATCGGCGTGGCAGCGTTGGCCAATGCGACTGTGCGTCTGGCCATGTTGCACGAATGAGGGACTGGCTGTGGAGTGTTCCGGCGCTGGTCGTCGCCGTTGGCCTGGGCGTGGTCTGGTGGCGAGCGCGGCGGCAAAACGCGCAGCTCGAGCGCCTGCTGGGCGCGCAGGACGACAAGCTTGAGCGCTTGCAGCGCCAGTTTGAGCGCTTCGTGCCGGCCGACGTGGTGGAGCGGTTGACCGACGCCAATGATGGCTTTGCGCCCGAGCGGCGCCAGGTCACGATCCTGTTTGCCGACCTGTGCGACTTCACCGCCATGTCCGAACGGCTGGACCCCGCGGTCACGGTGGGCATACTCAACGGATATTTCGGCCAGATGATTGCCGCCATCGAAAAACACCACGGTCACGTCACCGAACTGGTCGGCGATGGCCTGCTGGCGCTGTTCGGCGCGCTGGAGCCCAATCCCTGGCAGGCGCGCGACGCAGTGCTGGCAGCGCTGGAAATGCGCCGCGCCCTGGCAAACTACAACACCGAGTTGCGGGCCAAGCAACTGCCGGAACTTCGCTTTGGCGTCGGCATCCACTGTGGCGAGGTTGTCGCGGGCGTGATTGGTACGGCAGGCCTGTCCAAGTTCAGCGTGACCGGCGATCCGATCAACGTCGCCTCGCGCATTGAAGGCTTGACCAGAACCTTCAAGGTTGACCTGCTGGTATCGGACGAAGTCCGTCAGGCGCTGGACGACCAATTCCTGATGCGCGCGATGCCAACGGTTCAGGTCAAGGGCAAGACCGATCCGATCCAGACCTGGCTGGTCGAATCACTGCGTGCGCGCGGCGACTAGGGCTCGCCACGCGCAAGGGCCTTCGTTTTGTGCAGACGCTAGTCCAGCAACCGCACCTTGACGCTTTTTCCCTTGACCTTGCCCGCGTTGAGCCGGCGCATGGCCTCCCCGGCGATGTCGCGCCGCACCGCGACGAAGGTCGTGAACTCGGTGACGTTGATCTTGCCGATCTGCTCGCGCGTGTAACCGCCATCGGGCCCGGTCAGCGCACCCAGCACATCGCCGGGGCGGATTTTTTCCTTGCGCCCGCCCAGCAGTTGCAGCGTCACCATCGGCGGCAGCAGGGGGCCGCTGCCGGTCGGCGTGAGTTCGTTGCGCGGGTACCAAGTCGATTCCTGCTTCAGATACTGCTCGATCTTGCCGACCGATCCCATCTCGTCCATGCTGGCCAGGCTCAACGCCAGGCCGGTTTCGCCGGCGCGCCCGGTGCGGCCGATGCGGTGCACATGAACCTCCGCATCGGGGGTGATCGTGACATTGATCACCGCTTCCAGCTGGGCGATGTCGAGTCCGCGCGAGGCCACATCGGTGGCCACCAGCACCGAGCAGCTGCGGTTGGCGAATTGCGCCAGCACCTGGTCGCGGTCGCGCTGTTCCAGTTCGCCATGCAAGGCCATGGCGCTGAAACCCTGCTGCTGCAGCGAGGCGACCAGTTCCTTGCACTGCTGCTTGGTATTGCAGAATGCCAAGGTGCTGACGGGGCGGAAATGGTTCAGCAGCAGCGCCACGGTCTCGTAACGGTTGGCGCGCGTGACCTCGTAACAGCGCTGCTCGATCTGCGGACCGCTCTGGCGCGGCGCAACCTCGATGCGCACCGGCGCGCGCATGAACTGCTGCGCCAGCTTCTCGATGCCCTCGGGGTAGGTCGCCGAAAACAGCAGCGTCTGGCGCTCCTGGGGGCATTGCTTTGCCACGGTCTGGATGTCTTCGACGAAGCCCATGTCCAGCATGCGGTCGGCCTCGTCGAGGACCAGGGTGTTCAGCGCCTCCAGCTTCAGATATTCGCGCGCCAGATGATCCATCACCCGCCCCGGCGTGCCGACGACAATATGCGCGCCATGTTCGAGCGAGGCCCGCTGACCGCGCAGCGCGACGCCGCCACACAATGTGACGACCTTGATGTTTTCCTCGGCACGCGCCAGCCGGCGGATCTCGGTCGTCACCTGGTCGGCCAATTCGCGCGTCGGGCACAGTACCAGCGCCTGCACCGCAAAGCGGCGCGGGTTCAGGTTGGTCAGCAGCGCCAGCGCAAAGGCAGCGGTCTTGCCGCTGCCGGTCTGCGCCTGTGCGATCAGGTCCTTGCCGGCCAGCGCCACCGGCAGACTGGCCGCCTGGATCGGCGTCATGGCCTGATAGCCCAGGCTTTGCAGGTTCTCCAGCGCACCGGGTTTGAGCGCCAGGGTCTCGAACCCAGGCACTGCCGCGGTGGATGTCGCCTGCGTCACACGCTCATCATCGCGACGGTTTTGGTCGCAAGGTAGGGCTCGAGCGCTTCCGGACCGCCTTCGCTGCCGTAGCCGGAATCCTTGACACCGCCAAACGGCAGCTCGGGCCATGGCGCTGCCGGCTGGTTGATCCACAACATGCCGGTCTGCATCTGGCTGCTGAGCTGGTGGGCCGTCTTGATCGAGCTGGTGAAAGCATAGGCCGACAGGCCAAACGGCAGGCGGTTGGCCTCGGCAATCGCCTCGTCGATGCTCTTGACGCTGCGCAGCGCGGCCATCGGGCCGAAAGGCTCACTGTTGAAAACCGCGCTGTCCAGCGGTGCGTCCAGCAGCAGGGTCGGGGCGAAGAAGTTGCCCTCGCTGCCGATGCGTTCACCGCCGGTGGCTACGGTCGCGCCACGCTTGACGGCATCGGCCGTGAGTTCGGCCATCGCTGTCATGCGCCGTGGGTTGGCCAGCGGGCCCATCTGGGTTCCCTCTGTGAGGCCGTTGCCGATCTTGAGGCCCTTGATGTATTTGACGAATCCGGCCACGAACTCCTCACGCACGTCTTCCTCGATCAGGAAACGGGTCGGCGAGATGCAGACCTGGCCGGCATTGCGGAACTTGGCGCTGCAGATCATCTTGATTGCATGCGCGATGTTGGCGTCGCGGGCCACGATGACCGGGGCGTGGCCGCCAAGCTCCATGGTTGCGCGCTTCATGTGCTGACCGGCCAGTGCAGCCAGCTGCTTGCCCACCGGCGTGGAACCGGTGAAGGTGATCTTGCGGATCACCGGATGCGGGATCAGGTAACCGCTGATCTCGGCCGGATCGCCATAAACCAGGCCCACGACACCGGCCGGGATGCCGGCGTCGACGAAGGCGCGGATCAACTCGGCCGGAGATGCAGGCGTTTCCTCGGCGGCCTTGACGATGATGGAGCAGCCGGTCGACAGTGCGGCGGCCATCTTGCGCACCACCTGGTTGATCGGGAAGTTCCAGGGCGTGAACGCGGCGACTGGTCCGATCGGTTCCTTGATGACCATCTGCTGCACGTTCATCGCACGCGGCGGTACCAGGCGGCCATAGACGCGGCGACCTTCGTCGGCGAACCATTCGATGACATCCGATGCCGACGCAACCTCGACCTTGGCTTCTGCCAGGGGCTTGCCTTGTTCCAGCGTCATCATGCGGGCAATCGCATCGCCGCGTTCGCGCAGCAGTGCGGCGGCGGCGCGCATCAGGCGGGCGCGTTCGAACGCCGGCGTGTTGCGCCAGACTTCGAAGCCCCGGGCGGCTGCCGCCAGCGCCTCGTCCAGGTCCGCGATGGATGCCTTGGCCACGGTCCCGATGACCTTGCCGTCTGCGGGATTGTGGACGTCGATCTTCGCCTCGCCGCGCGCGGCGCGCCATTCGTTGTTGATCAGCAGTTGTACGTTCGGATACGTCATGGTGTGGATTCCTGAAAAAAATAGGGGTGTAGGGCAGGCCGCCACGGACCCGCAAGGTGCAGCCCTTCGAGGAAGGCCAGGCGGCAAGTGCAGAGGCACAATTGTCTCCGAAAGCGATTGGGCGCCTCTGCAGCAGGGCTGTTGTGCATTTGTTGCGGGCGTCGCATCGCGTCGGGTGCGCCCGCTGGGCCGGTTATGCTCGGTCCCATCGCTGCGCGCTGTTGCTGCCTGGCCCAATCTTCAGATGAGTTCCACCCCAGTCACTCCTTCGGGATCGTCGGCGATGCCGCTTGCTGACGCGCCTTTCGCAACGCTGGCGCAATACATCCGCCGGCACGCGCTTGCCATGCCGCACCAGAGCGCCCTGGTGCAGGGCGGGCAGACGCTGGACTATGCCGCGCTTGACGCCCTGATGGACCGGGTTGCCGTGGGCCTGCAGCGCGACGGCCTGGGCCCGGGTGACGCCATCGCGATCTGCGCGACGATGTCGATCCCGTATGCCGCGATCTTTCTGGGTGCCTTGCGTGCCGGCGTGGCGGTGGCGCCGCTGGCGCCCGGTTCCGGCGCCGACGGACTGGGCCGGATGGTCCGCGATGCGCAGGCACAATGGGTGTTCGCCGATGCCCCGGGCGATGCTGCGTTGGGGCCTGTGACCGGCGATGCGCCGTCCCGCATGCCGATCACGGCGTCCGTGCACGACCTGCCCGCGCCGTTGGAGGACTGGCTGGGCACCGCGGGGGTGGTGCCACGCGCGGTCGCAATCACGCCGGAGATGCCCTTCAACATCATCTACTCGTCGGGCACCACCGGCGAACCGAAGGGTATCGTGCAGTCGCATGGCATGCGCTGGACCCACATCTGTCGCGGCGCGGCTTATGGCTATGGGCCGGGCACCGCAACCATCGTGTCGACGCCGCTGTACTCGAACACCACGCTGGTGGTGTTTTGCCCGACGCTGGCCCTGGGCGGCACCGCGGTGCTGATGCCCAGGTTCGACGCGCTGGGATTCCTGGAACTGGCGCAAACCCACCACGCGACCCACGCCATGTTGGTGCCGGTGCAATACCAGCGCCTGATGGCGCATCCGCAGTTCGACCGGTTCGATCTGTCGCGGTTTCGGGTCAAGTTCAGCACCAGCGCGCCGTTCGGAGCGATGCTCAAGAAAGATGTGCTGCGTCGCTGGCCAGGGGGACTGGTCGAGTTCTATGGCATGACCGAAGGCGGTGGAACCTGCATCCTGGAGGCGCACCACCGTCCGGACAAGCTGCACACGGTGGGACGCCCGGCAACGGGCCACGACATTCGCCTGATCGACGACAACGGGTTCGAGGTCGGGCCAGGGCAGGCTGGGGAAGTGGTCGGGCATTCGGCGGGCATGATGACGGCGTACCACGGCCAGCCGGAAAAGACCCGCGAAGCAGAATGGTTCGACCCCTTTGGCAAGCGTTTCATCCGGACCGGTGACATTGGCCGCTTCGACGAAGACGGTTTTCTGATCCTGCTCGACCGCAAGAAGGACATGGTGATCTCGGGCGGCTTCAATGTCTATCCGAGCGACCTGGAAGCGGTGCTGCGCGCGCATCCTGCGGTCGCCGATGTGGCCGTGGTCGGTGTGCCGTCTGAACGCTGGGGCGAGACGCCGGTGGCGTTTGTCGTGCCAGGCGACGGTTTGCAGCCGTCGGCCGTGGAACTGCTGCACTGGGCCAACGCGCAACTAGGCAAGACCCAGCGCCTGGCGGACCTGCGACTGTGCGTCGAGCTGCCGCGCAGCGCCATCGGAAAGATACTCAAGCGCGAGTTGCGCGCGCAATACCAGACTGACCCGAGGGCCCCACCATGAACCCGATCACGATATCCTGCCAGTTCGACTCCGGCGCGATCGACGTCGTCCGCGCCGACGATCCCTCTGACATCGTGCTCAATGTGCGCGCCGACAATGCGGCCGAGTTTGCCCAGTGGTTCCACTTCCGACTGCAGGGCGCGGCCGGCGTGCCGGTCACGATCCGCTTTGCCAATGCCGGGCAATGTGCCTATCCGAAGGGATGGGACGGCTACCAGGCGCTGGCCAGCTACGACCGCCAGCATTGGCAACGTGTGTCCACGTCGTTCGACGGCACGGTGATGACGGTTCAGTTCACGCCCGACAGACACAGCGTTTACGTGGCGTATTTCGAGCCTTATTCGTGGGAGCGGCACCTGGACCTGCTTGGTTCAGCGGCGTCGTCGGACCATGTGGTACTCGAGCGTCTGGGCGAGACACTGGATGGCCGCGACATCGACGTGTTGCACATCAGCGACGCGTCCTGTGCGACCCCGGCGGCGGACAAGCGGCAGGTCTGGCTGATCGCACGCCAGCATCCGGGCGAGACCATGGCCGAATGGTTCGTCGAAGGCCTGCTGGAGCGCCTGCTCGATCCGAGCGACCCGGTGGCCCGGGTGTTGCTGGCGCGGTGCGTGTTCCATGTCGTGCCCAACATGAATCCCGACGGCAGCGTGCGTGGCAATCTGCGCACCAATGGCGCCGGCGCCAACCTCAACCGCGAATGGCAACAGCCGTCGATGGATCGATCGCCCGAGGTGTTCCTGGTGCGCGGCTGCATGCAGCGCACCGGCGTCGACCTGTTCCTGGACATCCATGGCGACGAGGGCCTGCCGTACAACTTCGTCGCGGGCGCCGAAGGCATCGTTGACTTCACGCCGCGCCTGCGCGAACTGACGAACGCGTTCAAGACGGCATGGCTGGCGAGCTGCCCGGACTTTCAGGACAAGGTCAACTATGGCCAGACCCATGCCACCAAGGCCAATCCGTCGGTCGCCACCAACTGGGTGGCCCAGGCTTTCGACTGCCTGTCGTTCACGATCGAGATGCCGTTCAAGGACAACGCGGACCTGCCCGACAACGTGACGGGCTGGAGTGGGGAGCGTTCGCGGCAATTCGGAGCCGGCGTGTTGCAGCCGCTATTGGCGGTGGTGCAGGAACTGCGCTGACCAACCACTGCGCTGCCAGCGTCGAGCGGAGCGGTTACACAGGCCGCGCAGTGTCAGGCGTAGTAGCGCGCGACGAAATCCTCGAAACTCTCGTGGTCCTCGGCCTCGATACGGCCTTGCTCTACCAGTGACGTGCGGGCGCTGGTCGTAAAGCGTTCCAGCGCGGCAGCATCGAGCGGCTGTGCCAGCAGCGCCTGCTTGTGGTGCGCAGAGGCGAACATCGCGTAGCGAAAGAAGCCGCCGTGGGCGCGCGCAGCCTCCAGCACCTGGGCCGACGGCGTCAGGTCGGGGTCGTCGATGCGTTTGCGCAGCAGGTTCATCGCGTGGCGATAGCGGTTGTCGCCATAGGCCGTGTCGAGCATTTCGGCGAACGGTGCCATCTCGTCGAACAGTTCGTGTGCCATCGGACGAAACGGCTGCTCTTGGTTGTGCACCAGCAGATGCAGGTCGCTTTGCCGTCCGCGCGTGACGATGCGGCGCTTGTTCTCGTCGTTCTCGCCTTGCTCGCGGGCACTGATCGGCGGGCTGTCGCGGAACAGGCACATCAGCAGCAGCACGTCGACAAAGCTGCCTTGCTCGGGCGTGATGCCGATGTCGACCATCGGATTGAGGTCGAACAGCCGCATCTCGATGTATTCGACACCGTGCAGGCGCAGGCCCTTGGCCGGACGTTCGGGCGAGACGCGCTTGGGGCGCATCGGCGCGTAAAACTCGTTTTCGATCTGCAGCAGATTGGCGCTCAGCTGCTTCCAGTGTTCGCCGTCCTTGACGCCGAGCTGTTGGTAGTAAGGGTCCGGCGTGCGGATCGCGGCCTCGAGTGCCGCCGTGTATTCGGCCAGCGAGTTGAAGTTGACGTGCAGGTTCGACTGAGCGCTGTTCTGGTAACCCAGGTCACTCATGCGCAGACTGGTTGCATAGGGGGCGTACAGGGTTCCGGGAACCAGCTCCTGCAGGTCGGACTTTCGGCCCTGCAGGAACGATTCGCAAATCGCTGGCGAGGCTCCGAACAGATAGGGAATCAGCCACCCGTAGCGCAGGAAATTTCGGATCAGGCCGAAATACCGGGCGCTGACAAAATCCTGCCGGCTTTCAGTCGCCTTGCAGCACTCCTGCAAGCCTACCCAGAACTCGTCCGGTAGTGACCAGTTGAAATGCACGCCGGAGATGGCCTGCATGTGCCGACCGTAGCGCAGACCCAGCCCTTCACGGTAGACCCGTTTCATCTTTGCCCGGTTGGAGCTGCCGTAGTCGGCCAACGGAATCATGCTGTCGTCGCCGATCACGCACGGCATGGAACTGGCCCACATCGTCTCCTCGCCCAGCACCGGGGTCGTGAAACGGTGGATCTCGCGCAGGAAATGCAGTGGTTCGTCACGGTCGGCACTGGGCGGCGTGATGAATTCGAGCAGCGCCTCGGAATAGTCGGTCGTGATCCAGGGGTGGGTGAGTTTGGAGCCCAGGGCCTTGGGATGGGGTGTCTGCGCCAGCTTTCCGCTGCTGTCGATACGCAGGCATTCCTTTTCATAGCCGCGCCGGATTCCGCGCAGAACCTGCGCCTGGACCTGCCCGGAGAACTGATCGACGGCATCGCAACAAGTGAACTTCAGCATATTCCCTACTTACAGCAAAACGGCAGGCAGTATGGCAGCTTTCGGCGCGGCGCACCTTGAGTGTCGCCGGTGCCGTGGATCCGGGGTGGTCATACGACAGCCGCTTGAATGGATGACTGGCGGTCCGGGTGTGCGCCACAATCATGTCCAGTCTGGTGACAGGCCGGTAGCCAGACCAAACCGGGGGTTTCATGCATTTGCTGGGCGCGGCCGCGATCGAGGCCTTGTTGCCGATGTCGCCATGTATTGACGTCGTGGCTGGAGCCATGCGCGCGATCTCCAGGGGGCAGGTGCTGTCGCCGCTGCGCAGCATCATGGCGTTGCAGGGCCCCAACGCGATGGGCATCATGCCCGGCGCCTTGCCGGCGCACGGCTGTTTCGGCATCAAGGTACTGGCGCTGTATCCGGGCAACGGGGCCAAGGGATTGCCCAGCCATGCCGGCATGGTGCTGCTGTTCGATGCCGCCAGCGGCGCGCCTCTGGCCGTGCTCGAGAGCAACAGCCTGACCGCACTGCGCACCGCTGCCGCCAGCGCTGTGGCCACGCGCGCGCTGGCCCGGCCCGGCAGCAGCGTACTGGCGTTGCTGGGTACCGGTCACCAGGCCTTGTGGCATGTGCGCGCGCTGCGCGAGGTGATGCCGCTGCGCCGCTTGCAACTGTGGAACCACCGTCCCGCCGGTGCGCGGCGGCTGGTCGCGGATCTTGGCGCGCTGGACGGCATCGAAGTTGTCGTGGCCGACTCGGCGCAGCAGGCGCTGCAAGGTGCCGACGTGGTGTGCACGCTGTCGGCGGCCCGCGAGCCGATCCTGCACGGGGCATGGCTGGTCCCGGGCCAGCATGTCAATCTGGTCGGCGCCAGTGTGGCCAGCGCCCGTGAAGCCGATGATGAGGTGGTGCTGCGCAGCCGGTTCTTCGTCGACGCGCGTGCCAGCGCATCGGTGCAGGCGGGCGAATGGCTGCATGCGCTTGCCGGCGGTGTCGTGTCGCAGGGCCATCTGTTGGGCGAGGTTGGCGAGGTTCTGCTGGGCGATGTGGCCGGGCGCGAACACAAGGACGACATCACCGTCTACAAGTCGCTGGGTCACACGGCGCAAGACCTTGCCACGGCCGACGCGGTGCTGCGCATGGCCCGCGCGAGCGGCGAGTACCCCGAACTGCCTTGGTGATGCCGCGCGCGGCCCTGCGGCTAGCTGGACGACCCTGCGCGCTGCGGGATTCGCGCTGCGGGATTCGCCTTGGGAACGGCCCTGCGGCTCA
>JBDTMH010000099.1:0-15105 GCA_039934375.1 Burkholderiaceae bacterium
CGATCCGGTAGCGCTGCGGTACCCGCACCTCGTCGAAGTGGATCAGGCCGGTGTCACTGGAGTGCATGCCGATCTTGCGGATCTTCTTCGCCTTCTCGATGCCAGGGCTGCCCATCGGCACCATCACCAGCGACTTGTTCTTGTGCTGCGGCCCTTCACCGGTATTCACCAGCATGCACATCCAGTCGGCCTGCAGGCTGTTGGTGATCCACATCTTCTGGCCGGTGATGACGTAGTCGTCTCCGTCCTTGCGCGCATGGCTTTTGATGGAAGCCACATCGCTGCCGGCACCGGGCTCGCTGACGCCGATGCAGCCAACCATGTCACCGGCAATCGCCGGCGCCAAAAATTGTTGGCGCAATTCGTCGCTGCCAAAACGCGCCAGCGCCGGCGTGCACATGTCGGTCTGCACACCGATGGCCATCGGGACGCCGCCGCAGTCGATATGGCCCAGCGCCTCGGCCATCGCCAGCGAATAGGAGTAATCCAGGCCGGCGCCGCCATAGGCTTCGGGCTTGGTCAGGCCCAGCAAACCCAGGTCGCCCAGCTTCTTGAAAACCTCATGCGCCGGAAAGATCTCGGCCGCCTCCCATTCATCGACATGGGGATTGATCTCGGCGTCGATGAAGCGCTTGAGCGTGTTCTGGATCTCAAGGTGTTCGTGGCTGTATTGCATGGTGGCTCGCTGCGTTGGGAAGGGACGTGATCGATTCGGATCTGGCTCAGTGCTGAAACAGCCGCGGCGTCACGGCGCGGTGGAAACCGTCGAACGGCCTGACCGCTTCGGGCGTGGCAGTGGCATCCAGCTGCACATCGGCATGGCGCTGGTCCCAACCCATCCGGCCCTGCGGCCGCGCGCCGTCGATGCGCAGCGTGGTACCACTGATGAACGACGCTGCCGCACTGAGCAGGAACACGATGCCAGCCGAGGTCTCGGCCTCGTTGCCGAAGCGGCCCAGCGGCACCGTCGCCGCCATCGCACGCAGCTGCGGCCCATGCTCCGGCGGATAGTGGTCCATGCCACTGGAGGCGATATAGCCGGGTGCCACCGCATTCACCCGAACCCCGCTGCTGGCCCATTCGACGGCCGCGGTCTCGGTCAGACTGACCATGCCGGCGCGCGCCGCACCACTGTGCGCCATGCCGGGCATCGAACCCCAGATGTCGGCCACGATGTTGACGATGGCCCCGCCGAACTGCTGCATCGACTGCAGGTACGTCTCGCGCGCCATCAGGAAACCGCCGGTCAGGTTGGTGTCAATCACCGCCTGCCAGCCCTTGGCCGATATCGCCTCGAGGGGTGTGATGTACTGACCGCCAGCATTGTTGACCAGGCCGTCGATGCGCGCGTGTTGTGCCACGATGGCGGTGATGGCCTGTCGTACGGCGTCTTCTTGCCGGATATCGCAGACCTGCAGACTGGCACGGCCGCCGTCCTGCGTGATCTCGGCCGCGACCGCCTGCAGTTTGTCGACCTTGCGCCCGACCAGCACCACCGTCGCGCCCAGTGCCGCCAGCTCGTGCGCCGTGCAGCGGCCGATGCCCGAACCACCACCGGTCACGACGACCACCTTGCCCTCGAACAGCCCGGGCCTGAACGCCGATCGATATGTCATCACTGTCTCCTCGCCTTGTCTTGCCTACTGCTCTTTGCCACACGACCGTTGCCGGCTGCGTTGGCTGGCGGCACTAGCCATAACGGTAGGGTGCGATCGCATCCTCACCGGCCTGGTCCAGCTGCTCCATCGCGTAGCGGTAACCGGCCTCCACGATGCGGTCGAACTGGCCCCAGTCGAGCAGGCCAAATCCGGACACCGTGGGCGTGAAGTGCAGGTCCACCAGCGACTGTGCCGCCTGCTGGCGCGCATAACTGTGCATCATGCTGGTGTTGAGCAGCAGTTGCGTCAACGATGGCAGCCGGTACCTGCGGTGCTTGCCACGCAACCGGTCGCGCAAAAGCTCGAGCACGCCGGGCACTTCGTCCATGTCGTAGCGCAGGCCACGGTCGCGCAGCAGATCGACACCGATGATCCGGCTCGCACCCATGCGGTCCATCACGTCGGTCGGGAAATTGTTGAACGTGCCGCCGTCGATATGCAGCTCACCGGCCAGCAGCACCGGCGGCAAGGCGCCGGGAATCGACACGCTGGCGCGGATCGAACGGGCCAGATGGCCGTGGGTATGCACCGCCTCGCGCGCCGTCGAGTAATTGCTGGTGACACAGCAGTACGGCTTCCAGAGATCTTCGATGTCGATGTGCTGGCCGCGGCTGTTCACCACCGCCGAGTCGATGACGCGGCGCAAGCGCTGGCCGCGAATCAGCGACAGCAGCGGCAGCAGGTTGTAGTCGCCGGTCGGATTGATGCGAAACGCCGCGCGCGCGCCCCGGATCACCTCGTCGACCGGCATGTCCATCGCCACATAGGCGGCCATCACCGCGCCAATGCTGGTGCCCGACACCATGTCAACGCAGATGCCAGCGCGGTCCATGGCGCGCAACACGCCCAGGTGCGCAAAGCCGCGCGCACCGCCGCCCGACAGCACCAGCCCGACCGCGTTGCGGCTGATGATACGGGCCAACCGCTGCCAGTCGCGCCGCAGCGTGCGGCGCACATGGTAATGGCCGGCCAGACGCCGCTCGCGCAACCAACGCTGGGTGTCGAGCGGCGAACGCCGTTCGTCCGGGTGCAGCAGCACCAGCACGGTCCGGGCCTCGTCCAGGTCGTTGGCCTTGTAGAGATCTTCCTCATTGCAATGATGTTCGGCGCTCTGGTCGGCATCAGCCACCAGCAGCAGTTCGTCGCAATGGCGCACGCAACGCTGCGTCCACTGCGTGCAATCCGCGTCGGCGACAAACAACACGAACTCGTTCTCCGCCTCGATCCGGTCCAGCCGCAAGGCGACGCGGCGTGACAACTCCGCGTCACTGCGCGGCGCCTGGGCCGCACCCGACGCGCCCAGGAGTGCGTCCATCATCGACGAGGTCACGACCGTGGCGCGTCCGTACCGGCGCAACTCCAGCGCCAGGGTTTGCGCAAAAGCGACGGCATCGACCCCATGCGTGATCGCCGTCAAGCCGATGATCACCGGCTTGGCCGCCGGCTGGCGGCCGTTATTGACCCGTTTGAAACGCTCGATCACCTGGCGCGTCATGTTCAGCGACACCAGCGGATACGCCAGCAGCAGTTCGCGGAAAACCGAATTCGAGAACCGAGCCAGCACGCTGTCGCGGATCGCCACCACCGTGCCGGTGCGCGGTTCGCCGGTGAAAAACGCCATCTCGCCTACCGTCTCACCGCGCGCGATCTCACCGAGCACCACGTGCGCCCCGGCTGGATCGATATGCGATACCCGCAACCGGCCGCTGACGACGAAAAACAGGCTTTCGTCCTGGTCGCCCTGGCGGAACAGCACGTCACCGCCGCCGACCTCCAACCACTCGACCCGCGGCAACACATGCCGCAACATCTCCTGGTTGAACACACCAAACACATTGGTGAGTCCATCGATCAGCATGCCGTGATGGGTTTCGAGAAGTTCTTCCGCAGAGCCCAGTGGCATGGTGTTTATCGTCCGTGCATGCGTTGCTGATCGAGGCCGCCCGAGATCCGCACCAGGATCGAGTCTACGGCAGGTAGCGCATGCTCAATCGACAAAAAAATCGGGAATGAAATCGGTCGTGCCCGGCGTCACCGAATACGGCTCCAGGTCGGTGATACCGTGGCTGGCCAGCACTTCGTCGTCGATAAGGAAGCGGCCGGTCAGCTTGTTGTCGCCGGTCAGGATCAGATAGGCCGCGTCGGCCAGGATCCCAGGCGTGCGGCAACGCGCCAGGTCGACGCCGGGAATCATCTGCAGGGCGGCCGTGGCGATGGCGGTACGCGGCCACAAGCTGTTGACGCCGATGCCGTATTTCATGAACTCGCCGGCATGGCCCAGCGTACACATGCTCATGCCGTATTTGGCCATGCTGTAGGCCGGATGGTTCTCGAACCAGTGTGTCTTCATCGACAGCGGCGGCGACATCGTCAGAATCTGCGGATTGCGGCGCTGCTCGGCCGACTTGCGCAACGCGGCCAGGCAGGCCATGGTGCACAGGTAGGTGCCGCGCGCGTTGACGCCTTGCATCAAGTCGAAACGTTTCATCGGCGTGGTCTCGGTACCGGTCAGGCTGATCGCGCTGGCGTTGTTGACCAGAATGTCGATGCCGCCAAAGGTTTCGACCGCCTTGGCCACCGCGGCCAGTACCGACGCCTCGTCCCGGATGTCGACCTGCAGCGCCAGCGCCTTGCCACCGGCGGCCTCGATCTCGGCCGCCGCACTGTAGATCGTGCCCGGCAACTTGGCGTTGGCCTCGGTGGTCTTGGCGGCCACCACGATGTTGGCGCCATCAGCGGCGGCGCGTTTGGCAATGGCCAGGCCGATGCCGCGCGAGGCGCCGGTGATGAAAAGGGTCTTGCCGGCAAGTGTCGTCATGGTGTCTCCTGCGAAGTGGCGTTTGCGAATCAAAGCTTGGAGAAATCGGGTCGGCGCTTTTCCATGAAGGCGGTGAAGGCCTCACGCGCCGCCGGCTCGCCTTGCATGCGCGAGAAGCTCTCGCCCTCCTCGGTCATCTGCTTTTCGATCAGCTGGGCCTGGCCCTTCTTCATCAGCCGCTTGGTCTCGACCAGCGATCGGATCGGTTTGCCGGCCAGCTTGCGCGCCTGCGCCTGCGCCAGGTTGTTGGCCTCGGTCGGCGGCACAATGCGGTTGACCAGGCCGACCTCAAGCGCGGCTTCGGCCATGAAGGGCTCGCCCAGCAGCAGCGCCTCGGCGGCGCGGTGGTAGCCCAGCATCTGCGGCACCAGCAGGCTGGACGCCGCCTCCGGGCACAGACCCAGATTCACGAACGGCAGTGAGAACGCCGCGTTGTCGCCGGCATAGACCAGGTCGCAATGCAGCAGCATCGTGGTGCCGATGCCGACGGCCGGCCCGCAGACCGCCGCAATGACCGGCTTGGGAAAGGACGCGATGCCGAACAGGAAACGGTAGACCGGTGATTCGGCGGTTGTCGGCGGGCGCTCCAGGAAATCGGCGATGTCGTTGCCAGCCGAGAAGATCGCCTCGTGGCCCTGGAACACCACGACGCGGATCGCGTCCTGCTCACGCGCCTGGGTCAGTGCGTCGGCCATGGCGGCGTACATCGCGCGGGTGATCGAATTTTTCTTGTCCGGCCGATTGAAGGTGACGGTCATCACCCCATCGGTCACGTCGGTCAATATATCGCTCATACCAGTTGCTCCCGGTCGTTCAAGGGGTTGCGGTCAATGCCGCGCGTACGAAGTCGAGCCGGTCCTGACCCCAGAACATCTCGTCTCCAACAAAAAAAGTCGGCGCGCCGAAGACACCCCGGTCCACGGCCTGCTGCGTGCGTACCTTGAGTGACTCCTTGACCTGCGGATCGGCGGCCAGCGCCAGCAGCGCCGGCCCATCCAGGCCCGCGGCAGTCAACACCTCGGCCACCGTATCGGCATCGCCCATGTTGCGCTGCTCGGCCCAGATTGCGCGGAACACCGCGTCGCGGTAGGCCAGCAACTGCGGATGGCCGGCCTGCAGCATGCCCACATCGATGCGCATCAGCGTGATGGTGTTGATCGGGAAATGCGGGTTCATCACCAGCGGCACACCGTATCGGCGGGCAAAGCGGTCCAAGTCCTTGAACAGGTAGCTGCCCTTGAGCGGCACCGAGATCGGCGCCCGGTTACCGGTGGCCTGGAACACGCCGCCCAGCAATATCGGCAAGGCGTTCACCGTGGCGCCGGTGGCCGCGGCCAATTGCGGCAGTTGGGTCCAGGCGAGGTAAGCGGCGGGGCTACCGAAGTCGAACAGGAAGTCGGTGGACTTGGTCATGGCGTTTCCTTTTTGTTTCGTCGTTGCCGATCGGTTTCAGAATTTCTCGATCCAGGGTCGCAGGTCGAGTTCGTGGGTCCAGGCATCGCGCGGTTGGCGATGCAGCATCCAGTACTGGTCGGCGATATGGTCCGGGTTCAGGATACCGTCTTGCGCCTTGAGCGCATAACGCTCGGGAAAATTGTCGCGGATGAAGGCGGTGTCGATCGCGCCATCGATCACCACGTGGGCGACATGAACGCCCTGCGGCCCCAGCTCGCGCGCCATGCTTTGGGCCAACGCCCGCAAGGCATGCTTGGCACCGGCAAACGCCGCGAAATTGGCCGAGCCGCGCAACGACGCCGTGGCCCCGGTGAAGAGAATCGTTCCCTTGTGACCGTCGCCGCTGCGCGCGACCATGCATTTGGCGGCCTCGCGGGCATTGAGAAAACCCGACAGGCAGGCCATCTCCCAGATCTTGGTGTAACGGCGCGCCGTCTCCTGCAGAATGCTGCTGGGCGCATTGGCGCCTATGTTGAAAACCAGCACCGTGATCGGGCCTATCGTCGACTCGATCTGTTTGATTAGCGCCACCACCGCATCTTCGTCGCGGGCGTCCGAGCCGAAACCATGGGCCACGCCGCCGTCGGCGCGAATCTGCGCCAGCAGGGGTTCGAGGCGCGCGGCGTTGCGGCGCGTGGCACAGACGGTCAACCCTTCGCGCGCGAAGCGGCGCGCAATCGCACCCCCTGTGGCGTCGCCGGCGCCGACGACCAGGGCAACCGCGGGCTTGTCGCTGATGGGTGTCATGAAAACGCCACGGGTCAGACCCGCTCGAAAATACCTGCGGCGCCCTGCCCCATGCCTACGCACATGGTGACCATGCCGTAGCGCTTGTGCGTGCGGCGCAGTCCATGAATCACCGTCGCGGCGCGGATGGCACCGGTGGCGCCCAGTGGGTGGCCGAGCGCGATGGCGCCGCCCAGCGGATTGACCTTGCTCGGATCCAGTCCCAGCGTGTTGATGACGGCCAGCGACTGCGCGGCAAACGCTTCGTTGAGTTCGAACCAGTCGATATCGTCCTGCTTCAGACCGGCACTGCGCAACGCCGCTGGAATCGCCTCGATCGGGCCGATGCCCATGATTTGCGGCGGCACGCCCTTGCTGGCAAAACTGACGAAACGCGCCAGCGGCGTAAGGCCGAACTGCTTGACCGCCTTTTCGCTGGCCAGCACCAGTGCACCGGCGCCGTCCGAGGTCTGCGAGCTGTTGCCGGCCGTCACCGAGCCGCGCACGGCAAACACCGCCTTGAGTTTGGCCAGGCCTTCGAGTGAGGTGTCCGGGCGCGCGCCTTCGTCAAGTGTCACGGTGCGTGTCTTGAGCGTCACCTCGCCGCTCTCCAGGTTGGGCGTGCGCTCAGTGACCTCGATCGGCGTGATCTCGTCGGCAAAGTAGCCGGCTGTCATGGCGGCAATGGCGCGCTGGTGCGATTCGAGTGCAAATGTATCCTGCGCCTGGCGCGACACTTTCCACTGGTTGGCAACCTTCTCCGCGGTCAGACCCATGCCGTAGGCGATGCCGACGTTCTCGTCGTGGTCGAACATGGCCGGCGACAGCGATGGCGAATTGCCCATCATCGGCACCATGCTCATGCTCTCGGTGCCGGCGGCCATCATCACGTCGGCTTCGCCGACGCGGATACGGTCGGCCGCGATCTGGATCGCGCTCAGGCCCGAGGCGCAGAACCGATTCACGGTGATGCCACCGACGCTGTGCGGCAGACCAGCCAGCACTGCACCGATGCGCGCCACGTTCAGGCCCTGCGGGCCTTCGGGGATGGCGCAGCCGCAGATCAGGTCTTCGATCGCTTGCGGATCGAGGCTCGGCACCTGGGCCAGTGCCGCGTGGATGGCCTTGACCAGCAGGTCATCCGGGCGCATGTTGCGAAAGAAGCCGCGGTGCGAACGCCCGATCGGGGTTCGGGTGGCGGCGACGATATAGGCATCCTGGATCTGTTTCATGGCTGTTCCTTTGTGTGCTGTCGTCCGTCGCGTTTCAGTTGCGAACCGGCTTGCCGGTCGACATCATTCCCATGATGCGTTCCTGGGTCTTGGGGTGGACCACCAGTGCGCAGAATGCCTTGCGCTCGAGCGCCATCAGGTATTCCTCGCTGACCAGGGTTCCGGCGTCGACGTCGCCACCGCAGACCACATGGGCAATCTGGCTGGCGATGTGAAAGTCGTGTGCGCTGATGAAGCCACCGTCGCGCATATTGACCAGCGAGCCCTTGATCGTGGCAATACCACTGCGCCCGGCCACCGGAATCAACCGGCGCAAAGGCGCGCGGTAACCCGACTGTGCCATCGCGCGGCCCTGCGCCATCGCCACATACAGCAGTTCGTCCTTGTGCGGCACGATCACGTCGCCGCCCTGCAGATAACCCAGTTGGCGCGACTCGAGCGCGCTGGTGCCGACTTTGGCCATGGCTGCGGCCGTGAACGGGCCGGTCAGCAAAGGCAGCAGGTCCTTGTTGGTCGATACCGCGGCATGTTCGGCGGCCCGGCGGGCAATGTAGGTCAGACCGCCGGCTCCTGGCACCAGGCCAACCCCGACTTCGACCAGGCCGATATAACTCTCCATTGCCGCGACACGTTTCGCGCTGTACACCGCGATCTCGCAACCGCCGCCCAGCGCCAAACCCCGGATCGCGGAGATGATCGGCACGCTGGCATAACGCAGCCGCAACATCGTCTTTTGCAGTTCGTGTTCTGCGCCCTCGATGGCCGAGATGCCTGCCACCATGAAGGCCGGCAACATCGCCTGCAGATCGGCGCCGACCGAGAACATCTCGTCCGGCGACCAGATCACCAGCGCGTCGTAGTTCTGCTCGGCGATGTCCACGGCCTGCATCAGACCTTCGGCAACCGCCGGACTGATCGCGTGCATCTTGGTCTTGATGCTGGCAATCAGCACCGGCTGGTCGAGCGTCCACAGGCGGATCGCGTCGTCCTCAAACACCGTGGTGCCGGCGGTCTGCGGTGTCACGCTGCTGGCACCGGGCACATCCTCGCGGAAATGCTGGCGCGCATAAACCGGAAGTTCACGGCGCGGCACGAAGCGTCCGGCCGATGCGCTCCAGGATCCGCGCGCGCTAAACACACCGCCGGCATCGGCCACCGGACCCTCGAACACCCACTGTGGTAGCGGCGTCTTGCACAGCGACTTGCCGGCATCGATGTCCTGCTGGATCATATTGGCCACCTTCAGCCAGCCGGCCTCCTGCCACAACTCGAACGGTCCTTGCTTGAAACCGAAACCCCAACGCATCGCCAGGTCAATGTCGCGCGCGGATTCGGCCACGTCCTTCAGGTGCAGGGCCGCGTAATGGAACTGGTCGCGCAGGATCGCCCACAGGAACCGCGGCTCGGCGCCTTCGGCATTGCGCAACAGCGCCAGGCGTTCGGCCGCCGGCTTCTTGAGCATGCGCGCCACCACCTCGTCGGCCTTGGCGCCAGCGGCTACGTAGTCGCCCTTGCCGTCGGCCGCAGCCGCGTCGTAGCGCAGGATGTCGCGGCCGACCTTCTTGTAGAAACCGGCACCGGTCTTCTGGCCCAGGTTCCCCTTGGCCAGCAGGTCGGCCAGCACGGCCGGTGTGCCGAAATCGCCATAGAACGGATCGGTCTGAAGGCTCAGGTTGTCCTGCAAGGTCTTGATCACGTGGGCCATGGTGTCCAGACCCACGACGTCGGCGGTGCGGAAGGTGCCCGAACTGGCCCGTCCGAGCTTCTTGCCGGTCAGGTCGTCGACCACGTCATAGGTCAGGCCAAAGTTCTCGACCTGCTTCATCGTGACCAGCATGCCGGCGATGCCGATCCGATTGGCGATGAAGTTGGGCGTGTCGTGTGCGCGCACCACGCCTTTGCCCAGGCCACTGGTGACAAAGGCTTCCAGGTCGTCGAGCACCGTCGATTCGGTGGTCGGCGTGTTGATGAGTTCGACCAGCGCCATGTAGCGCGGCGGGTTGAAGAAATGGATGCCGCAAAAGCGCGGCTTGATTGCGTCCGGCAATACCTCGCTGAGTTTGGTGATCGACAGTCCCGAGGTGTTCGAGGCCACGATCGCATGTGGCGCCAGGTGGGGTGCGATCTTCTGGTACAGATCAAGCTTCCAATCCATGCGTTCGGCAATCGCCTCGATCACCAGGTCGCATTCCTTGAGCAGATCGAGATGCTCTTCGTAATTGGCCTGGCGGATCAGCGTCGCGTCATCGGCCAGTCCCAACGGTGCCGGTTTGAGCTTCTTCAGGCCTTCGACGGCCCGGCTGACGATGCCGTTCTTCGGGCCTTCCTTGGCCGGCAGATCGAACAGGATGACGGGAACGCGGACATTGACCAGGTGCGCGGCTATCTGCGCGCCCATGACACCTGCGCCGAGAACGGCGACTTGCTTGACTTGGAATCGGGACATGGAATCTCTTTCAGTGCACGCGTGAACCACGCGCGGGCACACCCGGCGAACCGGGTGCTATACGCAGATGTCAGGGAACCCGCACCCAGGTCTGGGTGCGGCCGAACGGGCCAATCGAGCCGCGGACCTCGAGCTTCTTGCCACCTTCGATCGGGGTCATGCGCAGGCCGTAGGTCTTGCCGTTTTCGGGGTCGAGAATCTTGCCGTCTTCCCAGACCTCCTTGCCATCGGCCTTCTTGGCACCGCGAATGATCTCCAGGCCAAGCATCGGCTTGCCCTTGCGGTCATCGGTGCATTCGTCACACACCGCATCCTGCTTGGCCTCCTTGCGCAGCAGCTTGGTCACCGTGCCGCTGAGCATGCCGCCGCTGTCAACGATCTGGATTTCGGACTTGACCTCTTTGGTCTTGTCGTCAATGGTGTGCCAGGTACCCACCGGGGTCATCTGCGCCATTGCGGCGCCGGCCGCCGTCAGCAGCAACGCACCGGCAAAAACGTGCTTGATCATGAAGTTCTCCTCGAAACGGTTGAATGGAATATCGGCAAATCTGCAGCAGAAATATCAGGCAAACACCGCTTCGGTGTCCATCAGGCTGCGCGCGCCGGAGCGCACCGTGAGCATCAGCGAGGCGGTCTGCGGGAACAGCTTGGCAAAGTAAAAGCGCGCGGTCTGCAGCTTGGCCAGGTAGAACGGATCGGTGTTACCGGCGGCGATCTCGCGCAGCGCGACCTGGGCCATGCGGGCCCAGAAATAGCCGAACACCAGATGCCCGGTGATTCGCAGGTAGTCGACGGCAGCCGCACCTACCTCGTCCGCATTCTGGAAACCCTTGAAGCCAATCTCGGCCGTAAGCTTGCTGAGCTTGTCGCCGAGGTAGGCGATCGGGTTGATGAACTCGGCCATTTTCTCGTTCACCCCCTCTTCTTCCACCAGCGCGGCGATCAGCTTGCCGAATTTCGTCAAGGTGGCGCCGTTGTTGCCCAGCACCTTGCGACCCAGCAAGTCCAGGCTCTGGATGGTGTTGGTGCCCTCATAGATCATGTTGATGCGCGCGTCGCGCACCAACTGCTCCATGCCCCATTCCTTGATGTAGCCGTGGCCACCGAACACCTGCAGGCAGCTCGACGTGGCTTCCCATCCGTTGTCGGTCAGGAAGGCCTTGACCACCGGCGTCAGCAGCGAGAGCATCTCGCCGCTGTCCTTGCGCACCTTCTCGTCGGGGTGGAAATGCTCCTTCTCCAGCAGCACCGAGCAATAGATCGCCAACGCGCGACCGCCTTCGGCGTAAGCGCGGGCCGTGAGCAGCATCTTGCGCACGTCCGGGTGCACGATGATCGGATCGGCCGGCTTGTCCTTGGCCTTGGTGCCGGACAACGAGCGCATCTGCAGACGGTCCTTGGCATAAGCCAGCGCGTTCTGGTAGGCCACCTCGGTCAGGCCCAGCGACTGATTGCCCACGCCCAGGCGCGCCGCATTCATCATCACGAACATCGCGTTCATGCCCTTGTTCGGTTCGCCAACCAGCGTAGCGACCGCGCCCTCCAGAACGATCTGGCAGGTGGCGTTGCCGTGGATGCCCATCTTGTGCTCCAGACCGCCGCAATAGACGCCATTGCGCTCGCCCATGGAACCGTCCTTGTTGACGAGAAACTTGGGCACGATGAACAGACTGACGCCCTTGATACCGGCCGGCGCATCGGTGATGCGCGCCAGCACCAGGTGCACGATGTTGTCGGCCAGGTCGTGTTCTCCGGCGCTGATGAAGATCTTGTTGCCGGTGATGCGGTAGCTGCCATCGGGTTGCGGCTCGGCCTTGCTGCGCATCAAACCCAGGTCGGTGCCGCAATGGGGTTCGGTCAGGCACATGGTGCCGGTCCACTCGCCGCTGGTCATCTTGTGCAGATAAGCGGCCTTCTGATCGTCCGTGCCATAGGAGCGCAGCGCGGCGTAGGCTCCATGCGTCAGACCGGGGTACATCGTCCAGGCCTGGTTGGTCGAGTTGAGCATCTCGTACAGGCACTGGTTGACCACCAGCGGCAGGCCCTGGCCGCCGAACTCGCGGTCGCAGCTCAGTGCCGGCCAGCCGTTGGCGACAAACTGCTCATACGCCTCCTTGAATCCCTTGGGCGCCGTCACGGCATGGGTCTTGGGATCGATGGTGCAGCCTTGCTGGTCACCGCTGATGTTCAGCGGCAGCGTCACCTCGGCAGCGAATTTGCCCGCCTGCTCGAGCACCGCGTCGATGGTCTCGGCGTCGATCTCCGCGTGCCGGGGTATGGCCTTGAAATCGTCGCAGACCTTGAGCACTTCGTGCATGACGAACTGCATGTCGCGCAGCGGGGGGGTGTAACTTGGCATGGGGAAGACTCCTGGAATGGGGAAAATCAGTGGGAAGCAGGGGGCGTTGCGCCAAGCGCATGCGCGTTCTGGCGGCCGTAGGTGGCAAGAATGTGGGCGAACCCTGCGTGGGCACGGGCGATCGAGCCCGGGTTGTTCAGGAAGCGCGCCTCGTAATGCAACGCGAGAATGAGTCCATGGATCTCAAAGGCCATCTGGTCGCCGTCGGCATCCGCGCGCAGTTCGCCTTGCTCGCGTGCCTGCAACACGGCGCGGCGAACGGCCGCCAGCCAGGTGTTGACCGAACTGGCCAGCGCATCGCGCACCGGCCCGGGTCGGTCGTCGAAGGCCACCGCACCGCTGATGAAGATACAGCCCGACTGGATCTCGACGGCGACCCGCTTCATCCAGTTGGCGAATAACGCCTCGACCCTTGCCAGCCCGCGCGGATGCTCGAGTGCGGGATAGAAGACTTCCTGTTCGAAGCGCTGGAAATATTCGCGCACCACCGAGATCTGCAACTCTTCGCGCGCGCCGAAATGCGCGAACACGCCGGACTTGCTCATGTGCATGATGGCCGCCACAGCACCGATGCTCAGCCCCTCCAACCCGACCTGGCTGGCCAGGCGCAAGGCTGCGTCGACGATTGCAGCCTTGGTCTGCTGGCCCTTGTGCGAGCCTCGGATTTCGCTCGCGCGCGACGCGTCCTCCATGGCGGCAGGTGGTGCGGGCTTATTGCGAATCGGTGAAACAGACATCGGCAAAGAATAAAACGAACGATCGTGCTATTTTGCGCGATATTCGGGCCGATGCGTGCGTCAGCCCCGCAATAGAGCCGGGCTTCTAGCGAAACTCAGGGTAAACCCGAGGGTGACGTCAGCGCCACCCTCCCACTGCCGGACTACAGCTTGAACGGCACCACGGTCTGGCGCTGTTCGCCCAGGCCCTCGATACCCAATGTCATGACGTCGCCCTTCTTCAGGTACAGCGGCGGCTTCATGCCCAGGCCGACACCCGGAGGCGTACCGGTGGTGATGACGTCACCGGGCTCGAGCGTCATGAACTGGCTGACATAACTCACCAGCCTGGCCACGCTGAAGACCATGGTCTTGGTGTTGCCGGTCTGCATGCGCTTGCCATTGACGTCGAGCCACATGGCAAGCTTTTGCGGATTGGCGATCTCGTCGCGCGTCACCAGCCAGGGGCCGATCGGGCCGAAGGTGTCGCAACCCTTGCCCTTGTCCCAGGTACCGCCGCGCTCGATCTGGTACTCGCGCTCGCTGACGTCATTGATGGTGCAATATCCGGCCACGTAATCGAGCGCCGCCTTCTGCGACACATAGCGGGCGCGGGTGCCGATGACCACGCCGAGTTCGACCTCCCAGTCGGTCTTGACCGAACCCTTGGGCAACATCACGGCGTCGTCCGGGCCCTGGATGCAACTGGTGGCCTTCGTGAACACGATCGGCTCTTTCGGAATCGGCAGGTTCGACTCGGCGGCGTGGTCGGCATAGTTCAGGCCGATGGCGATGAACTTGGGCACTCCGGCGACCGGACAGCCAATACGCGGATTGCCGCGCACCAGCGGCAGTTTGTCGGTCTTGAGCTTGCGCAGCTTGGCCAGCGCCGCGTCACCGAGTTGCTCGGGTGTGATGTCCTTGACGACGGCGCTGAGGTCGCGCAACTTGCCATCCGCATCGATCAGACCGGGTTTTTCCTTGCCGGGTTTGCCATAACGTACCAGTTTCATGTTGTGCCTTTCCAGGGTGTTTATTTATTCACGCTCAAAAAATGTCGCTCGCCCCGCACCTGTCACAGAGCCCGCAGGACTCCACAGGCGCAGCCCGAACGGCAAGACTATGCCATGCCGACCCAGATGTTCCGTGTCAGACGAGTTCATGCCTGCCCTGCAACGCGAACCAGACCAAGCGCAGCGATCACGTCAATACGTCGAGCGACCGCCCGACAGATCGAACACCGCTCCGGTCGAGAACGAGCAGTCTTCGGTACACAGCCAGCCCACCATGGACGCGATCTCCTGCGGGGTGCCGAAGCGGCCCATCGGGATCTTGGACAACATGAACTGGATGTGCTCCGCCGAAATCTGATCGAAGATTGCCGTCTTGACCGCAGCCGGTGTGATGCAGTTGACGCGCACGCCAGTGTCGGCCAACTCCTTGCCCAGCGACTTGGTCAGGCCGATCACGGCGGCCTTGCTGGCGCTGTAGGCACTGGCATTCGGATTGCCGTCCTTGCCGGCGACCGACGCGATGTTGACAATGCGGCCATAGTTGTTGGCACGCATGTGCGGAATGATCTCGCGGCAGCAATAGAACAAGCCATTGAGGTTGACCTGGATCACCTTGTGCCACTCGTCGAGGTCGTAATCCCAGGTCTTGGCATTGGCACCGGCGACGCCGGCGGAGTTGACG
>JBDTMH010000100.1:0-15103 GCA_039934375.1 Burkholderiaceae bacterium
ACCTTCATCGACCAGATTCCCTACGAACTGGACGAAGCCGCCATGGTCGACGGCGCCAGCCGGGCGACGATTCTGTGGACCATCATCCGTCCGCTGGCGCGCCAGGGAATGATGGCGGTTTCGGTGTTCGTCATCGTCTACGCCTGGAACGAATTCCTGTTTGCGTTCATATTCACTTCGACCAAGGCCAAAACGGCGCCGCTGGTGATCGCCGAAATGATGGGCTCACTTGACGGCGTGGACTGGGGTGTGTTGTTCGCCGCATCCAGCGTGCAGTTGCTGCCGGTGTTGCTGTTCGTGATATTGATGCAGAAGCACCTCGTGGCCGGCCTCACCGGCGGCGCCGTGAAAGGCTGACAACGGCAACCAGGCAACGATATTCCAGGGCAGTTATTGCGTTCTGTCGCGGCCCTGGACCCGATCAGACAGAACGAGTGGCACTGAATTGTTAACACTAGGAGACCGACATGCGCAAACTATGGACACGCAGACAAACCCTCATGAGCGCTCTTGGCGGTACCGCCGTGATGCTCGGTTCCGGCCGCGTGTGGGCGGCGGACAAGACGCTCAACGTCCTGTCGCACCGCGTGCATCAGAATTGCCTGACCCAGGGGCCGGCCGGGGACCTGCTGGGTGGATGGCGCAAGGCCCAGAATGCCGACGCGGTCTGGACCACGTTCGACAGCAATCCGCTGCAAGACCGGCTGTTCCGCGAGGCCAGCCTGAGTTCCACCGACTTCGGCGTCGGCTACCTGGTGAACAGCCGCGCGACGCCCAGCGCCGCCAAACTGCTGCTGCCGCTGGACGACTACATGTCCAAGGCACCGATCGAGGACTTCGGCGATATTGCACCTGGCATGGTCGCGGGCATGCGTTTCGGCGGCAAGCTGGCCTCGGTTCCGGTGCGCCATGCCACCGCTGCCCTGTTCTACAACGAAGCCTTGCTGGAAGAGCGCGGCATCAAGGCACCACCCACCACGCTGGAGGAACTGGTGGACCAGTGCAAGCGCTGCACCTTTACTTCGTCCGCGGGCACGCAGGTGACCGGCATGATCCTGGCAAGCGACCTGGCCGAGTTTCCGGTCACGTTTGCGCGCGCCTATGGCGGTGACTTCGTCGGCCCCGACCTGACGCTGCTGCCGAACCCGGGCGCCATGGAAAAGGCTTTGGCCACATTGCAGGACATGTTCAAGGCCGGCGCCTTGCCGCGCAGCTACGCCACCACCAAGAACGACGACCAGGTCACCTGGATGCAGCAAGGTCGTGCGGCGTTCACCGTGATCACGTTCGCGCGCGCAGCTCAGATGAACAAGCAGGGCGAGTCGAAATATCCCGGCCGCATCAAGGCGGTGGAATTTCCCGGCTCCGAGGCACTCATCAAGGCCAACCGCCCGATGTCGGCGGTGTCGGCGGTCTGGGGCATGTCGATTCTGGCGAACGCGAACGACAAGGACCTGGCCTGGAGTTATATCCGCGAGGTATCGAGCAAGGCCGTGACGACCGGCGCCGCGCGCAATGGCAACGGGCCGGTACGTGCCTCCACGTATGCCGACCCGACCTTTGCCAAGGATCAGCCGTTCGCGGCGATCGAGGCCAAGGCGCTGGTCCACGCCCGGGTGCCCTTGCCGGCCTTCCCGGAGGCCGCGCGCGCGCAGACGGTCTTCCTGGAGGAAGTGCAACTGTGTGTGATCGGGCAAAAGAGCGCCAAAGCAGCCGTCGAAGCCATCCGCGAACGTTGCGCGCCCTTGGTCAAGGCCTGATAGAAACGTCGGCGCACGCGATGACCGGGTCTGAGAACCCCGCCGCCGACGCCTTGCTGCTGGCGGTCGACGTCGGTTCGACCAGCGCCCGCGCAGGCGTGTTCGATACGCAAGGGCACATGCTTGCCAGCGCCAGCCTGCCCTTCGCGGTGCACCGGCCACAACCGGAACACGCGGAGCACGAGTCCGGACAGATCTGGGCCGCGGTTGGCCAGGCCGTGCGCCAGGCGATCGCCGCCTGCGCCCAACCTGCCTCGCGCATCGTCGGTGTGGCGTTCGACGCCACCTGCTCACTGGTTTTGCTGGATGCGACCGGGGCTCCTGTCACCGTATCCAGCACCGGAAACGACGACATCAATGTCGTGATGTGGGCCGACCATCGCGCCGTCGAGGAGGCGCTCGCGTTGTCCGCCACCGGACACCGCGTGCTGGACTATGTCGGCGGAACCATGTCGCCGGAAATGGAATTGCCCAAGCTGCTGTGGCTCAAGCGCCACCTGCCGCTGGCATGGGCGCGTTATGGGATGGCGCTGGATCTGGCCGATTACCTGGTCTGGAAAGCAACCGGCACGGTGACGGCATCTGCCTGCACCGTCACCTGCAAGTGGACCTACCTGAACCATGAAAAAGTCGGCTGGCAGCTGGATTTTCTGCGCACGATCGGGCTCGCCGAACTGCAGCAACAACTGCGGCTTCCGGCGCAGGCCTTGCCGGTCGGCGGCAGAGCCGGCAGCCTTGCCGCAGCGACTGCCCGCGACTGGGGCCTGCAGCCGGGCATCGCGGTCGCCGTAGCGATGATCGATGCCCATGCCGGCGCCCTAGGCGTACTGGGTGCGACGCCGCAAGGCGAACTCGACCAGCGGCTGGCGCTGATCGCCGGAACTTCCAATTGCCATATGGCGCTGTCGGTCGAACCGCGCGCCGTCAACGGCATCTGGGGACCCTACTTCGGCGCGGTGCTTCCCGATGCATGGCTCAATGAAGGCGGGCAATCTGCCAGCGGCGCATTGCTCGACCACATTCTCGACAACCACACCGCGTCCGCCGGCCTGGGGGATGACAGACATGGACGTATCGCTGACCTAATCGCACACCAGCGAGTCGAAACCGGCCCGGACTATGCGAGCGAGATCCTGGTGCTGCCCGACTTTCACGGCAACCGTTCACCACTGGCGCGCCCGGACGTGCGTGGCATCGTCTGGGGTCTGGGCATGGATAACTCCTTGGACGCCCTGGCGCGCCTGTACCATGCCGCTGCCGTGGGGATTGCCTACGGTACCCGCCACATCATCGACCAGCTCAATGCCCACGGCTACCGGATCAACCGGCTGTACCTGACCGGTGGTCATGCCAAAAGCCCGTTGCTGGTGCGTCTGTATGCGGACGCCACCGGCTGCGAGGTGGTGCTGCCGCGCGAGGCGGACGGCGTATTGCTGGGCACCGCCCTGCTGGCAGCCACTGCGGCGGGCGTGTTTGCCGATCTGCGCTGCGCCGGCCAGGCCATGGTGCACAGCCGGGAAAACCTGGCGCCCGATCCGCAAACCCGGCAGCGGCACCAGCGCGGTTATGCGGCGTTCCGGCGCCTGCTGGAGCAACGCCAGGAGCTGCTGGATATTCTGCAACCGACCGACGCACCCCACTGATGGACAATGCGGGGCCATCGACGACATGAACGCCACCCGCCGAACCCATGCCACCGCGCCGGACCGTGCAACAAGTCTGACTGGCGCACGCTCCGACACCGGCACGTGGCCGATGCGCCAGCAGATACTGGCGATCGCCGAGAACCTCTATGTATTGCGTGGCTACGATGGTTTCAGCTTCGGGCATATCGCGGAAACCGCGCAGACCACGCGCGCCAACATCCACCACCACTTCGGCGACAAACTGCAATTGATGGCGGAACTGATTGACGGGTTCTCGTCCAATGCGCAGACCCGGATCGCGCATCACTGGATTGCGGTGGACGGCAGCTTCGACCAGCGCCTGGGGGCCCAACTGGCCGACCTGCGCAACTTCTACCAGCGCTTCAATCCGCAACCCGGCGACCGTAACGTCTGGAGTCCGCTGTCACGCCTGCGGCTGGACCTGCAGGTGCTGGGCCCACTGGCGGCGGCCGCGTTGCACAGCGTCAACCTGGAATACGAGCGCTGCCTGCGCCAAGCCGTCAACGATGCGATCGACCGGCGTGAACTGATGTCGGACACCCCGGTGCAGGACGTGTCGCGCCTGCTGCGCGTGATGCTGCTGTCGTGCGCGCCGATGACCCAGGACAGCGGCGACTTCGGCGAGGTGGAACAGCTGTTTGCCAGCATGCGACGCATGATATTTTCCGCCTGGCGCCGCGTTGACGACCAGTCCTAGACCACCCCGCAGGGTTCGATGAAGGTCGCGCAGTGCGCTGCGGTGCCGCAGGTTTGGCGAACCCTCTCGATTGGCCAAACTGATCACCCCTGCTGTTGCAATCATGCACCACCGCGCACAGCACGAAAGTCCTGCCAGAAGCGGGCGTCCTGCGTGGTGGCAAAGTTGATGCGCATCAACGTGCTGGCCTGGCGCCGTGCATGGAACAGCGCACCCGGCGCCAGCAGGTAGCCGAGGTCCAGCATGCGCTGCGCCAGCGCATCGGTGTCGACGCCGGTGTCGACCCAGCCGAACAACCCCGCCGGTTCGGCCGCGAACGTGCAGCCCGATTGCAGGGCCAGCCGCACGCTGCGTGTCCTTGCCTGGTCCAGCCGCGCACGAATGCGTTCGGCATGGCGGCGCAGCTGGCCCTGGTCAATGCACCAGGCCAGCGCCTTCTCCAGCAGCGCCGGCGTCGTCAACGTCGACAGCAGCTTGGTGTCGAGCAGTTGCTCGACCAGATCTGGTGGCGCGGCCAGGTATCCGACTCGCCAGTTGGGTGCCAGAATCTTCGCAAAACCGCTGACATAGATCGTGCGCTGCAGGCCGTCGAGCGCACACAGGCGGGTGGCCGATTCGGGCGCGATGTGGCTGTAGGTGTCGTCCTCGACGATATGGAAGTTGTACTGGTTGGCCAGCTGCACCACCCGGTGCGCGCTGCCCGGCGTCAGGCAATAACCGGTGGGGTTGTGCAGCACGCTGACGCTGACGAACAGCTTGGGCCGGTGCAGCTCGCAATAGCGGGCCATCACGTCCAGATCGGGGCCGCGTTCGCCACGTGGCACCGGCAGGATGCGCATGCCCAGCGACTGCAGCCGCGCGAACTCGATCGCCCAGCCCGGCTCCTCCACCATCACCGGGTCGCCGGCGCGCAACAGGCAGCGGCTGACGATGTCCAGCCCATGGGTGGCGCCCACCGTCGTGATGATCTGGTGCACGTCGGCATGGATGTCGATACCCGCCAGCTTCTTGGCCAGCGCCCGGCGCAGGCCGCTGTCCCCCGCCGGCTCGCCGTATTGCAGCGAAAAGGCGTGCAGTGCCGGTCCGGCCGTGACCTTGCGCACGGCCGCCGTCATGAAACTGGCCTGCAGCCAGTCCGGCGGGAAAACCCCCATGCCGGGTTGCGGCTTGTCACTGACCGAATGGAACATGCCGCGGATCAGCGCCGCCGCGTTCACCGGTGCCCGCGGCGGTGGCATCGCGTCGGCAGCAGCATTGCGCCGGACCACGCTCGCGCCGCCAGTGCGGCTGGCCACCGCATCGCGCACGAAGAATCCCCGGTTGCGCCGCGCCTGCACCAGGCCCAGCGCCAGCAGGCGGTCGTAGGCCGCCACCACCGTCGACGGACTGACCCCGTGCTGCTGTGCGCAGTGGCGTACCGATGGCAAGCGAGCGCCAGGTGCCAGCAGCCGGGTGCCGATGCGCTCGGCAAACCGATCCGCGAGTTGTTCGGTCAGCGACTGACCGGCAGTTTTCGTCAACATCCTGGATACTCCTGTCCGCCTGCAGCGTCGTCTGTATCGACGCGAGCGACCATACAGTTCACCAACTGATTGGCCCAACTGTACTGCTTGTGTACTGGTTGCCAAGGCTACAGTACAAGCCCGATCCTGACAAGTCCAACCCGCCTCCCCGACACCGACTGCTGTTGCCACATGCACGCCACCGAACTGACCGCCCTGCTGGTGTTTTGCACCGCGATGAGTTTCTCGCCCGGGCCCAACACCATGTTGTCGACCGCGATTGCGGCCAACCACGGCTTGCGTCGCACGCTGCGTTTCTGCCTGGCCGTGCCCACCGGCTGGATATTGTTGATGCTGATCTGCGGACTGGGCGTCGGCGCCATCGTGCTGGGCGTGCCGGCACTGCGCTGGGCCGTCAAACTGGTGGGGGTCGGCTACATGATCTGGCTGGCATGGCGGCTGAGCCAGGCCGCACGGCTGGTGACGGTCGATACCGAGCGGCTGGAGATCAGCTTCTGGGGCGCTGTCGGCCTTCAATTCGTCAACATCAAGGCCTGGATGCTGGCGCTGACGCTGACCGCGGGCTGGGTCGTCAACGCGGGTGGCGCACCGGCGCCGAACCCGGGTCAGCGACTGGTCATCATCTGCGGCGTGATGGTGGTGTTCGCGTTCTGCAGCAATTTCAGCTATGCCCTGATGGGGTCGATGCTGCGGCGCTGGCTGACGCAAGGCCACCGCCTGCTGTGGTTCAACCGCGCCATGGCGCTGGTGCTGCTGGCCACGGCCGCGTGGATGGTGTCGGTATGAAGGACGAAACCCGTGGCCTGTGGCTGGGCCTGCTCGGCGTCGTGTTGTTCGCCGCGACGCTGCCGATGACCAAACTGGCCACCGGTTCGGCACAGGCACCGCAGTTGTCGCCGGTGTTCGTGACCTTCGGACGCGCTGGCGTGGCCGGATTGCTGTCGCTGGTCTATCTGGCGTTGACACAGGGGCCACGGCCACGCGGCCGCCGCCAATGGGGCGCACTGGCCTTCACTGCAGTTTGTGTCGTGGTCGGCTTCCCGCTGTTCCTGGCGCTCGGATTGCGCCATGTCGAATCGGTGCATGCAGCAGTGGTCATCGGCATCCTGCCGTTGGCCACTGCGGTGGTGGGCTCCTTGTGGCTGCGCCAACGCCCGAGCACCGGATTCTGGCTCTGCGCGTTTGCCGGCTCGGCCCTGGTGGCGGCCTTCGTCGTGCTGCGCAACAATGCGACCGACAGCAATGCGCAGTGGGCCGACCTGCTGTTGGTGCTGGCCGTGCTCAGCGCCGCCTTCGGGTATGTCGGCGGCGGTCGGCTGACCTTGCAACTGGGCGCCGAGCGCGTCATCTGCTGGGTGCTGGTGATCAGCTTGCCAGTCACGCTACCGGTGTTGCTGCTGAACACGCCGTCGCAGCCGATACCTGCCGGCGCCTGGATCGGATTTGCCTACGTGTCGCTGATCTCGATGTGGATCGGCTTCTTTGCCTGGTACCGCGGACTGGCGCTGGGCGGCACGGTGCGGGTCAGCCAGGTGCAACTGGTGCAGCCATTCTTCAGCATGGTGTTCTCGATGCCGCTGCTGGGTGAGTCGATCGACGCGATGACGCTGGGGTTTGCGCTGGCGGTGATCGCGACCGTGTTCATCGGCAGGAGAATGCCGGTGCGCAGCACAGCTTCGAAAATTTCTCGGACGATTTCGTGAACTGGGTCGTTTTCTACGGCCCGCCAGCAGGAGAAAAACAATGAACAAGCCATCTGTGCCCCTCGCGGGCAACACGTCCTGGACGCTGGCGCGACGCGCCGCGCGCATGAACCCGTCGGTGATCCGCGAAATCCTCAAGATCACCGAACGACCAGGCATCATCAGTTTTGCCGGCGGCCTGCCCTCCGCCAAGACCTTTCCGGTCGCCGAGTTCGCCAGCGCCTGCGCCAGCGTGTTGCAAAACGACGCGCACGCGGCGCTGCAATACGCAGCCAGCGAAGGTTACGGGCCGCTGCGCGAGATGGTCGCTGCAGCGCTGCCGTGGGACGTCGATCCGGCCCTTGTGCTGATCACCACCGGCTCGCAACAAGGCCTGGATCTGGTCGCCAAGGTGCTGATCGACGAAGGCAGCCGCGTGCTGGTGGAAACGCCCACCTACCTCGGCGCCTTGCAGGCTTTCACGCCCATGGAGCCGACCATCGTCAGCGTCGCCAGCGACGACCAGGGCGTGCGGATCGCCGACCTGGAGGCGCAATGCGCTGCGGGAGCGGCACCGCGGTTCCTGTATGTGCTGCCCAACTTCCAGAACCCGACCGGCCGCACCATGAGCGAGGAACGGCGCCAGGCGCTGGTGCACAGCGCCGCCGCGTGCGGTCTGCCGATCGTCGAAGACAACCCCTACGGCGACCTGTGGTTCGACCAGCCGCCACCACTGCCACTGAGCGCACGCAATCCGCACGGCTGCATCTACCTGGGCTCTTTTTCCAAGGTGCTTGCCCCGGGTCTGCGGCTGGGTTTTCTGGTGGCGCCCGCGAACGTCTACCCCAAGCTGTTGCAGGCCAAGCAGGCGGCCGATCTGCACAGCCCCGGCTTCAATCAGCGCATGATCGCCGAGGTCATGAAAGACGGCTTCCTGGAGCGCCATGTGCCGACCATCCGCGCCTTGTACAAGTCGCAGCGCGATGCCATGCTGGCCGCGCTGACGCGCGAGATGCCGACGCTGCGCGAGGCCGATCCCGACCACCGGGTGACATGGAACACCCCGCAAGGTGGCATGTTCCTGTGGCTGCGCCTGCCCAAGGGCATGGATGCCGTCGAATTGCTGCCCAGGGCGGTCGACAAGGGCGTGGCTTTCGTGCCCGGCCTGGCCTTCTTCGCCGACCAGCCGGATCGGCGTTGTCTGCGTCTGTCGTTCGTGACTGCCAGTGCCGACGAGATCGACCGCGGCATCACGGCGCTGGCCCAGGCCGTGCGCGAAAGTCTGCCACTACCGGCCTGACGGCTGGTTCGACGTATTTCGCACACGCCAGTCAAGCGAAGGCATATTGAACCAACTCCTGACCTGATCACGCTCCCATGACAACCATGCAAGAACGCCATTTTCAACAGGTGGATGTATTCACCGCCACGCCCTACCTGGGCAATCCGGTTGCCGTCGTGCTGCAAGGCGCCGGCCTGAGCGACGCTGCCATGCAGCAGTTCGCACGCTGGACCAACCTGTCCGAAACCACCTTCGTGCTGGCGCCCACCGACGCGCTGGCGGATTATCACTTGCGCATCTTCACGCCCGGCGGCGAAATGCAGTTTGCCGGCCATCCGACGCTGGGCAGTTGCCATGCCTGGCTGAAGGCCGGCGGGCAGCCGAAATCGAAGGATTTCGTGGTCCAGCAGTGCGGCGTCGGACTGGTGCGGATCCGGCGCGAGGCTGGGATGCTCGCATTCGGCGCACCACCGCTCCAACGCAGTGATGCGAGTGCCCAGTTGCTGGGGTCGGTCGCCGCCGCGCTGGGCATCAAGCCGGCGCAGGTGGTGTCGGCCCAGCTGCTGGACAACGGTACACCCTGGCTGGGCCTGCTGCTGGACAACCCGCAAACCGTGCAGCAACTGCGCCCGGACTTTGCGCGGCTCAAGGGTGTCGGCCACAAGGTCGGCGTGGCGGCGGTGCATGTGGGGCAACGCGCCGGCACCGATGCGCCCGACCTGGAGGTGCGCGGTTTCGCGCCCCATATGGGCATCGACGAAGATCCGGTCACCGGCAGCCTGAACGCCAGCCTGGCGCAGTGGCTGATCGCCGACGGTCACATGCCGTCCCGGTATGTGGCCGCGCAAGGCGCGGCACTGGGACGCGCCGGCCGGGTGATGCTCAGCATCGACGCAGCGGCGCAGGTCTGGGTCGGAGGTCTGGCAGTGACATGTATCGAAGGCAAGGTCCGGCTCTGAATGACGGGCCCCAAGGAGACTGGAATGAAACTGCCCACCTTGCAGGAGATCGAGGCCGCCAGCACGGTGGTCTACCGCGCCATGCCGCCGACGCCCCAGTACCGGTGGGCGACGTCCAGCCTGCGCCTGGGCACCGACTGCTGGCTCAAGCACGAGAACCACAGCCCGGTAGGCGCATTCAAGATCCGCGGCGGGCTGACTTTCTTCGAGGCTTTGCGCGCACGCGGCGAATTGCCCGGTGCTGTCATCAGCGCCACCCGCGGCAACCACGGCCAGAGTGTGGCCTGGTCGGCACGCGCCCACGGCGTACGCTGCACGATCGTGGTGCCGCATGGCAACTCGGTCGAGAAGAACGCCGCGATGCGCGCACTGGGCGCCGAACTGGTCGAACACGGCGACGACTTCCAGGCCAGCCGCGAGCACGCAGCGGCGCTGGCACAACAACAGGGCGCGCTGATGGTGCCGAGCTTCGGCGCCGACCTGGTCAGCGGCGTGGCCACCGGTTGGTGGGAGCTGTTGCGCGCAGTACCCCAGCTGGACCTGGCCTACGTGCCGATCGGGTTGGGCTCGGGCATCTGCGCCGCGATTGCTGCCAAGCTGGCATTGGGCCACCCGGTGCGCATCGTCGGCGTCGTCAGCCGCCATGCCACCACCTATGCGGACTCGCTGGCTGCGGGCAAGGTGGTCGCGGCGTCGGTGTCGACGGTGCTGGCAGACGGCATGGCCTGCCGCGTCGCGGAAGCGGACGCGCTGGACATCCTGCGCGCCCATGTCGACCATGTCGTGCAGGTTGACGACGCCGAAGTCGCGCAGGCCATGCGGGCGATCTTTGCGGATACCCATAACGTGGCCGAAGGTGCTGGCGCGGCCGGCTTTGCGGCGGCCCTGCAGGAACAGTCGCTGAACCGCGGCCGGGTCGTCGCAACGGTGCTGTCGGGCGGCAACGTGGATAGCGCCGTGCTGGCCCGCGTGCTCAGCGGCGCATCCGCATGAAATACCTGCAGGCCTATCCACCGCAGTTGCAGGAGCAGGCACGTGACTTGATCGACGGCGGCGGTCTGGCTGCGCACCTGCAGCGCAAGTACCCCGACGAGCACCTGGTGCGTACCGACCGGGCCTTGTACGACTATGTGCTCGGACTGAAGAACCAGTACCTGCGCGGCGCCGAGCCGCTGTCCAAGGTGCTGTTCGACAACAAGCTGCAGGTGGTTGCACACGCGCTGGGTACCCACACCGCGGTGTCCCGGGTACAAGGCGGCAAACTCAAGGCCAAGCGCGAGATCCGCATCGCTGCACTGTTTCGCCATCAGAGAGCTGCCTTTTTGCGCATGATCACCGTGCACGAACTCGCCCACCTGAAGGAAAAGGCGCACGACAAGGCTTTCTACCAGCTGTGCAGCTACATGGAGCCCGACTACCACCAGATCGAGTTTGACCTGCGCATGCTGCTGACGCATCTGGACCGGATCGGGCCGCTGACCGCACCTTGACCATCCCGAATGTCCGTGAGGCCGACAACTGACGATGACAATGACATGGCAACCCTGAAGGCAAGGCTTCTCGCCGAACTGACGACCATGCACTTGATCTGCGGCTCACCAGGAGAAACATCCAGCAGTTCGGCCTGGTGCATCCGCCAGGATCGCTTCACCATCCGAACCGATCGGTGAACGCACCCTGGATCGAGCTGCGGTTCCAGACGGAAGCAGATATCGAATCCGTCGTGTCGCTCGTCCGGATTGCCGTGCAGCAGCGATGACTTGCTGCCCCATGGCCACCTGCACACGACTGCGGCGCCGGGCGCGCGTCACTGGCGCGACTGCCAGTCCCCGCCGCGCTGCGCACAATCGGGGCATGGGAACGCTTTACCTCGTACGCCACGGCCAGGCTTCGTTTGGCTCCGACAACTACGACCAGCTCAGCGACCTGGGCCGGCGCCAGAGCGAGCGCCTGGGCGGCTGGCTGGCGGCCAAGGGCTTGCCTTTCGAAGCCGCGTGGTGCGGCAGCCTGCAGCGCCAACGCCAGACGCTGGACGGCATCTGCCAGGGTGCGGGCCTGCAATTGCCGGTGACCGTTTGGCCGGGCCTGAACGAGTACGACAGTGCCGCGGTCATCGCCACCGTGCATCCGGACGCGCTGGAAAAGCCCGATACCCCGGAAAAATACCGGCACCATTTCCGGCTGCTGCGCGACGGCCTGACGCAGTGGATGAATGGCGTCGTCAGCCCGCGCGGCATGCCTGACTACCCGACCTTCGTCGATGGCGTCTGGCAGGCGCTGGAGCAGGTGCGCAGGAACTGCAGTGGCAACGTGTTGATGGTCTCCAGCGGCGGCCCGATTGCCACCGTGGTCGGTAGGGTGCTGGGCACGGCACCGGAGACGACGATCGAGCTCAACATGCGCATCCGCAACAGCGCGGTCACGGAGTTTGCGTTCAACCCCAAGCGCCACATGCTGCTGACCTACAACACCTTGCCGCACCTGGACGACGCCCAGTACCAGGACTGGATCACGTACGCCTGAACCCCGGTTCTCGGTCGCCTCAGCCGCGCAGCGGCAAGGCCGCCCCAACCGCCATGAAAATGCCGCCGCAGACCTGATTGAAGCGGCGCCCCACACGCGCAAGCCAGGGACTGATGCGGTGCGCCATGCTGGCGATCAACAACTCGGTCGAGATTTCGATCACGGCGAAGGTTCCAGCCATGACGACAAACTGGATCCACAGGCTGCGTGCCGGATCGATGAACTGCGGCAGGAACGCGGCGAAGAACAATATGCCCTTGGGATTGGTCAGCGCCGCCAACGCGCCTTGCCGGAACAGCGACCCGCCGGAACGGATCTGCAGCTTTGCGCTGGCCTGAATGCCGATCGGTGGCGAGCGCCATACCTGGATGCCGAGCCAGATCAGATACAGGCCACCAACCCATTTCATCACCGTCAACCAGACCAGCGAAGACTTGAGCAAGGCGCCAATACCGAACATTGACAGCCCGACGATGATGATGAAACCCGCAGCTCCGCCAAAGATCGTGTAAAGCGTCTTGCGCCGGCCATGCATGGCGCCATGGGTCAGCGCCAACAGGCCATTGGGGCCGGGCGAAAGGGACAGCCCGGTCGCTGCCAGAAAATAGATCAACCACGTGTGCAGGCTCATGGGCCACGATGGTGCAGCGACAAGCTGCGACGGTCAAGTATTCCCCTGCCGGCACGCAGCCGGCAACCCACACAATGGCGCGGACAACTCCGCAAGTTCGCCAGGGGCAACGACAGCAACCCGGCGGATGAACTGCGCTTACCATCGCCGGACTACCCTAGCGCCTTGCGCGTGACCACCACCATGCCCCTTGCTGCCTCGACGCCCGCCACCGCATCGCGACCGTTGCAGGGCCGGGTTGCGCTGATCACCGGCGCCAACACTGGCATCGGACTGGTCACCGCGCGCGAGCTGGCACGCCAGGGCGCCCATCTGTTCATCACCTGCCGCAACGCCCAGGTCGCACGCGCTGCGCTGGAACAGATCCGCAGCGCCAGCGGCAATCCGCAGGTCGAGGCCCTGACGCTGGACCTGGGCGACTTTGCCTCGGTACAGGCCTGTGCCCAAAGCTTTCTGGCACGCGGACTGCCTCTGCATCTGCTCATCAACAATGCCGGCCTGGCCGGAACCCGCGGGCGGACGGCATCCGGTTTCGAATTGGCATTCGGCGTCAACCACATGGGGCATTTCCTTTTGACCCAAATGCTGCTTGAACGCATCCAGGCCTCGGCACCGGCGCGCATCGTCACGGTCGCCAGCCGCGCGCACTTTCGCGCCAGCGCTCTGGACTGGGATGCCTTGCGCCAGTCCACCCGCACCCGCACCGGCGTGGTCGAGTACAGCAACTCGAAACTGGCCAATGTGCTGTTCAGCGCCGAACTCGGCCGCCGGCTGGCCGGCACCGGTGTCACCACCTATGCGCTGCACCCCGGCGTGGTCGCCTCCGATGTCTGGCGCGCGGTGCCCTGGCCAATCCGGCCGCTATTGAAGCTGCGCATGATCTCGACCGAAGCCGGCGCGCGCACCACGCTGCACTGTGCCAGCGCGCCGCAACTGGCCGCTGAAACCGGCCTGTACTACGACAAGTGCGTGGCCCGTACACCCAGTGTGATGGCGCAGGATAGCGAACTGGCGGCGCAGTTGTGGCGGCACAGCGCGCAATGGACCCGTGTCGCCACCGGCGACCCGGATCCCGCCACCGAAGGCACCCGCCAAAGCCGGACCGACCTGTGACCGACAAGGCTCGCCCCAAACCGATCGCGCCGAACGTCGCTGCGGCGTCTCCGCCGTCTGCGATGCCGATCCAGCCGCGCAATCCTCTGCACGGCATCACACTGGAACAAATCGTCACCGCGCTGGCGGGCGAATATGGCTGGCCTGGCCTGGCCGAGCGTATCGCGCTGCGTTGCTTCAGCCATGATCCCAGCATCGCCTCAAGCCTCAAATTCCTGCGCAAGACGCCGTGGGCACGCGAGAAGGTCGAGGGGCTCTATCTTTTCATGTTGCGCGAAACGCGCCGACGCGATGCCGGTCAGCCCCCGCAAGTGGATTGATCCAGCGCCTATCCGGTGCGGATCCTGAACTGGCACGAAGTCGTGAACGACCGGTTCGGCAACCAACCGCGTCGGTGGCAGCGGCCAATCCACTACGATGCGCGGATGCCATATGGATCGGATCATGACCGCTGACGACTTCATCGCCCGCCACCAGTCAGACTGGCATGCCGTATGGCAATCGCTGGCACACCGTCAAGGTCATCCGGAGCTGCTCGATGCACTGGTGGCACGATACGCGGAACCTCACCGCCACTACCACACGCTGCAACACCTGGACGCCTGCCTGCGCCATTTGCCGAGCCTGGCCGCACAGGCGACGCGACCCGATGAAATCGCCATCGCATTGTGGTTGCACGACGCGGTCTATGTCATCGGCGCCGCCGACAACGAATTGTGCAGTGCCAACTTGGCACGCGACCTGCTGCTGACTGCAGGCGTCGATGCGGCCACAACAGAAAGAGTGCATGCGCTGATCATGGCAACGCGGCACGATCAGGCACCTCAGTCGCGCGACCAGGAGATCCTGCTTGACGTGGACCTGGGCATCCTGGGAGCGCGCGCTGCGGTCTTCGACGGTTACGAGCAGCAGATCCGCGCCGAATACCGGTCGGTTCCAGAGCCGCAATTTCGCGCCAACCGGCGTCGCATCCTGCAGGGCTTTCTGGCGCGGGCGCGGATCTACCATACGCAGCTGTTTTTCGAGCGCTACGAGGCCCCGGCGCGTGCGAACCTGGCGCGCTCGATTTCCGCGCTCGGCGGCCTATAAGGCGGGCCCGTCCACCAGCGTTGACAGCGGAAGTAGTGACAGCTCGGCCAGCAGCAAGGCCAGTTGTTCGCCGGCCGTCGCAACCAGGGCCTGCCCCTTCGCGGGCGTCGCCGCGCGGGCGTTGCCGGCTGCACCTTGGGGGTTGTAGTCCTGCATCTGCCAGGCCAAACGCGCACT